>JAILNC010000011.1 GCA_024691985.1 Oscillospiraceae bacterium
CCGTTGAAGAGCGTCGTCGTGATGGCCATGGTGGCGCACATGCCGATCTGCTGGACAAGGACGGGGTTGTTGGTAATGAGGCCTTCGGTAAACTGTTTCTTCGGATTCATTCAGCCATACCTCCTTAACCCAGGGATTTCACGACGCGGATGGACTCCGCGACGGCTTCGGTGATGGCGCGGGAGGTGATCGTCGCGCCGGTCAGCGCGTCGATCTCGCCGCCATTGTTGGCGAGCGCGATCCCCTCGCCCTGGCCGATGAACTGCTCACGGAACTTCACGCCGACCTCGGCGGTGCTGGCCGCGTTCGCGCCCAGACCGGAGGTCTCGGAATGCTCGGTCACGGAGATGCCGGTGCAGGTGAGCGCCGGGTCAACGCCGACGACCAGCTTGATGTTGCCCTGCGCGCCGGAGAAGACGGAGGTCACGACATGGCCGGCCCCGTTGTTCGCCTTGTGGACCGTGATGACCGTGGGGAAGCCGTCGGCGTCGAATTCGACCTCCTCGTAGCCGTCGGCCTGCATGACGGCCGAAAACGCCGCGGCCATCTTGGCCTGGGCCTGCGCCTCGATCGTGGGGGCGGTCAGGTTGTTGACGAAACCGAGCGCCCCGGCCGCGACCGCGCAGATCAGGAACAGCACCACGGTCAGCTTCAGGATCTTGTTCATCACACAGCCTCCTTTTTCGCGGCCTTCTTCGCGGCCTTCGCGGCGGCGATGTCCTCTCTGGAGACGCCGAACTGATGGCGGTGGCAGGCTTTATCCAGCGCCCAGGTGGTCAGGTTCATGATCAGGATGGCGTAGGAGCAGCCCTCCGCAAAGCCGCCGAAGTAGCGGATGAGCATGGTCAGCGCGCCGATGCCGAAGCCGTAGATGACCTGGCCCCAGCGGGTGACGGGGGAGGTGGCGTAGTCCGTCGCCATAAAGATGCCGGTGAACATGACGCCGCCGGCGAGCACGTTGTGGAGCATCCACTCGACCCTGCCGTAGCCGGAGTGGCCGAAGAGCAGGGAGATCAGGGCCACCGAGCCGATCACGCAGGCCGGGATGCGCCAGCGGATGACCTTGCGCGCGATCAGATAGGCCGCGCCCAGCAGGATCGCCAGCGTGCTGATCTCGCCGATCGAGCCGGGGATCTTGCCGAGGAAGCTCTGCATCAGGGTGAAGGGCATCGGCGAATCGCCGTAGAGGTAGTTCAGGGGCGTGGCCATGGTCGTGCCGTCGATGATGACGATGGTGAGCGTCCCCGAGTAGGAGGCGGTCAGGAAGGCACGGCCCGCGAGCGCCGGGTTGAGGAAGTTCTTGCCGATGCCGCCGTAGAGCTGCTTGACGATGACGATGGCGAAGAAGGTGCCGATGACGACCATCCACCACGGGGTCTGCGGGGGCAGGACCATGACCAGCAGCAGGCCGGACACGGCGGCGGAGAAATCGTCGATGGTGATGCTCTTCTTCAGGAGCTTGCGGTAGCCCCACTCGAAGAAGGTGGCGGAGGCCATGCCGGTGAGCATGAGCACCAGCACCTGCCAGCCGTAGCGGTAGACCGCGACGATGGCGATCGGGATCATGGCGACGAGCACGTCGCTCATCAGACGCCTTGTGTCGACATTGGTCCTGACCTGGGGCTGGTAGGCGACGTCAAAGATCAGTCTTTCTTTTTTCTCGCTCATTTCGCGGCCTCCTTTGCAGCGGCCTCAGCTTTGGCCTTCGCCTTGGCGGCCCGCACCTGCAGCATGACCTTGGCGGTCTTGAAGGCGTGGGTCAGGGGCATGCGGGCGGGGCAGTTGTAGGTGCAGCTGCCGCACTCAAAGCAGTCGGCCACGTGGTACTTCTCCAGCATATCGAAGTCGCGCTTGGTGTAGTAGAGGTACATGTACACAGGCTCGAGGTGCATCGGGCAGACCGTGATGCATTTGCCGCAGCGGATGCAGACGGGGTCCTCGATGTTCTTGTCCTCCTCCTCGGTGAAGAAGAGGACGCCGGCGGTGCCCTTGATGTTGACCGCCTCGAGCGAGGTGGCGCAGATGCCCATCATCGGGCCGCCGAGGACGATCTTGCGCGGGGTTTTCACAAAGCCGCCGCACTGCTCGGCGATATGGGCGAAGGAGGTGCCGACTCTGGTCAGGCCGTTGACCGGGGCCGCCAGCGCCGAGCCGCCGTAGGTGACGATGCGCTCGACGACGCTCTTGCCCTCACAGCAGGCCTGATAGATGGCGTATGCCGTGCGGGTGGAGATGACGTTGCAGCCGACGCCGGAGGGCAGGCCGCCGGGCTTGACCTCGCGGTTGGTGATGGCCTTGACCTGCATCTTTTCGCCGCCCTGGGGGTACTTGACGTTCTCGGGCACGATCTCGACGCCGTACTTGGCCGGATCGAGGGAATTGAGCAGGTCGATGGCGTCCTGCTTGTTCTTCTCGATGCCGTAGTAGGCCTTCTCGACGCCCTGGGCGATGCGGGCAAGCTCGATGCCTTTGAGCAGCTGCTCGGGGAAGTTGAGCATCGTCAGATGGTCGCCGTTGAGGTAGGGCTCACACTCGGCGCCGTTGATGATGAGCGTGTCCACCTTGCCGATGCCGCCGCGGATCTTGAGCGCCGTGGGGAACATGGCGCCGCCCATGCCGACGACGCCGGCTTCGCGGATGCGCTGGAGGATGGCCTCGGGGTCTTTCATCTGCTCCTCCGTCAGCGGTTCCATCAGCTCGGGCGTGTCCTGGAAGTCGTTCTCGATGACGACCGCCATGATCATATCGCCCAGGGGATGGGGTCTCGGCTCAACGGCGACGACCTTGCCGGAGACGGAGGCATGAACAGGCGCGGAGACAGGTGCGGGGTTTTCGCCGATCTTCTGGTACATCTTCACATAGTCGCCCACCTGGACCAGGGGCTTGCAGGGGGCGCCGATGTGCTGTGCCATAGGGATGACGACCTGCTTCGGCGGTGCGATCACGGTCACGGGAACCTCGGGGTTCTTCCGGTAGTCGGGATGCACACCGCCTTTGAACTTGTATGCCATACGCTTCACCTCGTTATGTAGTACGTGGGAGTGTTACTGCTTGATTCTACCATACAACCGGGAGCCGTGTCTACGCCTTTTGTTGTAAAAAACGGCAAATTTCCATGACAATTTTCTCACAATTCCTGATATTTCTGGGCAAACTGTCTAAACACGGGACATTTTCGGGTCGAAAACTGGAAATAGGAAATGAAGAGTGTGAAGAGTGAAGAGTGGAGTTGCGGTGTCCGCTGCGCGGACGATTATAATCGCGCCGCAGGCGCTCCATAACTCCACTCTCCACTCTCAACACTTCACTCTATCCCAGCGCGACGTCGAGGGCCATCATCAGCGCGAAGCCCCCCACATAGCCGAAGGCGCCGAGATCGGAGCGCGCCTCGGGCGCGAGCTCGTGCACGGTGACATAGAGCATCGCCCCCGCCGAGAAGCTCAGAAGCCAGGGCATGGCCGGGCGGGCCGCCCCGGCGAGCAGGAAGGCCAGCAGGCCGAAGACCGGCTCCACCGCGCCGGAGAGCGCGCCCCACAGGAAGGCCCTCCCCTTTCCCGTGCCCGGACGCCGCAGGG
>JAILNC010000034.1 GCA_024691985.1 Oscillospiraceae bacterium
CCAGACCCCCGGCCACTATGAGATGTCCGCCTCCCAGTATGCCAACCCCGCCAACAAGGGCGCTTTCGTCAACAAGCTCGACTTCGTGGTGCTGGCCGCGCTGGAGATCGACACCGGCTTCAACGTCAACGTCCTCACCGGCTCGGACGGCGTGCTGCGCGGCGCGCCCGGCGGCCACCCCGACACCGCGGCGGGCAGCAAGGTCTGCATCATCGTCACCCCGCTGACCCGCGGCCGCATGGCCACCGTGTGCGAGCATGTCGTCACCGTCACCACCCCGGGCGACTGCGTGGACGTGCTGGTCACGGACTACGGCATCGCCGTCAACCCCCTGCGTCCCGACCTGGTCGAGTGTCTCGACAATGCGGGCATCAAGCACGTGCCCATCGAGGAGCTCAAGGAGAAGGCCTACTCCCTCGTCGGCAGGCCCGACGATCTGCAGTGGGAGGACAAGGTCGTCGCCGTGCTCGAAGCCCGCGACGGCACGATCCTGGACGTCGTACGCAAGATCAAGCCCTATACGCTGGACGAGTAAACCCTTTTCGATTGAGGAAGCCTGAGGCTTTCCTTCCATTTACAAGAGAGAGGATTTGATCATTCATGAGCAACACCCTGGTCGGCATTCTCGGTCTATTGACCATCATCGCCATCGTCGTCACCCTGTTCAAGAGCAAGACCCAGCCCGCCATCGCCTTCATCGCATGGCCCACCCTGCTCGCGCTGATCCTCGTCCTCGCCGGCCGCCACAGCTTCGACGACATCGCCGCCATGATCAAGGCCGGCTTCAACAGCACCGGCCCGACCGCGGCCTTGTTCGTGTTCTCCGTTCTCTACTTCGGCATCATGACCGACGCCGGCATGTTCGACGTCATCATCGGCAAGCTGATGAAGTTCGTCGGCGACAACGTCATCGGCGTGGCGATGGTCACCTGCATCATCGCCCTCGTCGGCCATTTGGACGGCGGCGGCGCCTCCACCTTCTGCATCGTGGTCCCCGCCATGCTGCCCGTCTACAAGCGCATGCACATGCGCCCGACCACCCTGCTGCGCATCGCGGTGCTCGCCATGGGCGTGCTGAACCTCATGCCCTGGGCCGGTCCCACCATGCGCGCGGCCTCCGTGCTCGGCATTGAGGCCGGTCAGCTCTGGAAGACCATCCTGCCCATCCAGATCTTCGGCATCGTGCTCGCCCTGGCCCACGCCTTCCTCGCCGGCTGGCAGGAGAAGCGCCGCGGCGCCGGTCTGCACGGCAAGCTCGCCGAGACCGAGGGCGTCGTCGAGATCGAGGAGACCGCCGAGAACGCCGCCGCCGTCAACGATCTGGCCCGTCCCAAGCTCTTCCTCTTCAACGTCTGCCTGACCGTCGCGATCATCGCGATGCTCATCTGGGACGTCTTCCCCAGCTACTATCCCTTCATGATCGGCGTGGCCGTGGCCCTCTTCGTCAACTACGGCTTCACTGCCAAGATGCACAAGAAGATCATCAACCTGCACGCCGGTCCCGCCCTGATGATGTGCTCCACCCTGATGGGCGCCGCCGTCCTCATGGGCATCCTCACCTCCAGCATGGGCGCCGACGGCAAGGTCATCTCCGCCAAGGTCATGGAGCTGCCCGAGGACGCGCTGCCCTCCGTGGTCCGCTGCCTGGCCAACATGGTCGCCGCCTTCCTGCCCGAGGCCCTCGGCCGCTCCCTGCCGATGGTCATCGGCGTCCTGTCCGTGCCGCTGGCGCTGGCCTTCGATACCGACTCCTACTTCTACGGCATGCTGCCCGTGGTGATCGGCATCGGGCAGGCCTTCGGCGTCAACGCCCTGCCCATCGCCGTGGCGATGGTCGTCTGCCGCAACTGCGCGACCTTCATCTCCCCGATGGTCCCCGCGACCCTGCTGGGCGTCGGCCTCGCAGATATAGACATCAAGGACCACATCAAGGCCAGCTTCCTGTATGTCTGGGCCTTCTCGATCCTGTGCATGCTCTTCGCGATGGTCGTCGGCATCATGTAAATTTGAGTAAACGCTGTCCCGACCGCCTTTGGCGCCTCCCGGAGAATTTGCGCCCTGCTTTCGCTGCTTTTTCTTGAGGTACACAAAGTACATCTGCGAAAAAGCACCATCGCCAGAACGCAAATTCTCTCGGGATTCGCTCTTGACGATCGGATCGTCGTTTACTCGTCTGCATCCCTCTGCCGGGGAAACCCGGCAGAGGAGACTCCCATTTGTTTTCAACGAGGTGAATCCCATGGCCGTTTCCCTGAGCGGCATCTCCCCGAACGACACGCGCACCCGGGCGCAGATGGACGAGCTGCTGCGGCAGGAGGGCATCCGCCGCGACAAAAATCTCGACTACAGCTGCGGCGTCTTCGACGACGGCGAACTGATTGCGACCGGCAGCAGCTTCCACAACACGCTGCGCTGTCTGGCCGTCTCCTCCGCCCACCGGGGCGAGGGGCTGATGAATCAGGTGGTCAGCCACCTGCTGGAGCGCCAGGTCGAGCAGGGAAACCTCCATGTCTTTCTGTATACCAAGGTCAAAAACGACCGCATCTTCAAGGATCTCGGCTTTTACGAGATCGCCCGCGTCGACGGCGAGCTCGTCTTCATGGAAAACCGGCGCGACGGCTTCGCCCGCTATCTGCGCGCGCTTGAAAAGACGAAGCGCGAAGGGCGCTGCGCCGCCGTCGTGATGAACGCCAACCCCTTCACCCTCGGCCACCGCTGTCTGATTGAGACCGCGGCGCGCGAGAACGACTGCGTGCACCTCTTCCTTCTGAGCGAGGAGGCCGGGCCTATCCCCTTCGCCGTGCGCAAACGGCTCGTGAAGGAGGGCGTCGCGGATCTCGACAACGTGATCCTGCACGACTCCGGGCCTTACATCATCTCCTCCGCCACCTTCCCGAGCTATTTCCTGCGCGACGAGGACGCGGCCATCCTGGCCCACGCAAAGCTCGATCTCGCCGTGTTCGCGAAGATCGCGCAGGCCCTCGGTCTCTCGTCCCGCTATGTCGGCGAGGAGAAGAGCAGCCGCGTCACCGCCCTCTACAACGAGACCATGGCGGCCCTGCTGCCGCAGATGGGGCTGGAGTTTCACGAGATCCCGCGGCTTACGATCGACGGCGAGACCGTCAGCGCCAGCAGCGTGCGGCAGGCCATCCACGACGGGGAGCCCGAACGCGTGCGGCGTTTCCTGCCGGACACAACGTACCGCTTCTTCGCCTCGGATGAGGCCGCGAAGATCAACGCCGCCATCCGCGCCATGCCGGACCCCCGGCACTACTGAGCCATGCGGGAGATCACGCTGGCCGAAATGCTGGACGCGCGGGAGGCGCGCGCCCTCCGGCAGCAGGAACTGCTGAGAGAGTACCGGTGCCCCCTCGTCTCCTTCACGCTGAACATCCCCGGTCCCGTCAAGGACTCGCCGCTCATCCGCCGCGGCTATGAGACGGGCCGCGCCCGGCTGGAAGCCGCGCTGAAAGCGGCGGGCACGGAGATCCTGCGCCGGGAGGAAAAGCTCGCCCCCACGGGCCCCGAGCTCCTGCTCGCCGTCGACGCGGACGCGGCGGCAATAAAGGCCCTGTGCCTTGCGATCGAGGACTGGGACGCGCTGGGCCGTCTCTTCGATCTCGACGTGCTCGCCCCCGACGGGGAAAAGCTCGAACGCACAAGCCCGCGCCGCTGCCTCGTCTGCGGCAGGCCGGGCCGGGACTGCGCCTCCCGTCGCCTGCACAGCGTCGAAGAGCTGCAGCGCGCCGTGCGTCGCATCTTAACAGACAGTCTCACAGCTCTCGACGCGGAGCGCGTATCGCGGCTGTGCACCCGCGCGCTGATCGAGGAGCTCGAGACCACGCCCAAGCCCGGGCTCGTCGATCTCGACAACAACGGCGCCCACCTCGACATGTGCCCCGAGACCTTTTACCGCAGCGCCGAGGCCCTGAAAGACTACTGGCGCGACTGCTTCCTGCTCGGCGCTCGCCGTCGGGCCGACGCGCCGGAGGCCTGCTTCGCCGCCCTGCGCCTTCGCGGGATCGAGGCGGAGCGCGCCATGCTCGCCGCGACAGGCGGCGTCAACACCCACAAGGGCATGATCTTCACGCTCGGCGCCGTCTGCGGCGCGATCGGCAGACTCTCCTCACCGGAGGCCCCCTGCCGCGATCCGGAACCGATCGCCGCGGAGGCGGCCGCCCTGTGCCGCGAGGCCGTGGACGCCGACTTCGCAGCCGTCAGAAACAGCGGCGCGCCCCGCAGCGCCGGGGAGCGCCTGTATCTGAAATTTGGCCTTGCAGGTATCCGCGGAGAGCTTGCATCCGGCCTGCCCGGCGTGTTAAAATATGGATTGCCGGAGCTCTCTGCCGACCTCGCCGAGGGCTTGAGCCGCAACGACGCCGGGGTATATGCCCTGCTGCGCCTCATGGCCCGCGGCACGGACAGCAATCTCGCCGCCCGCGGCGGCCCGGAAAAGGCCGCCCAAGTCAGCGCGAAGGCCGCCGCCCTCCTGCCCCGCCCCCCGATGGACGCGGTGCGCTCCTTCGACCGGGAGCTGATCGAAGCAAAGCTCTCCCCCGGCGGCTGCGCCGATCTTCTCGCCGTAAGCTATTTTCTGTACGATTGGGCACGCGACACAGGCCCGTCACAGGAGTAGAGATAAAATGGAATTCACATACAGAGGAGGTAACTAATGAAGAAAGTACAGTTTACCGAAACCATCCTGCGCGACGCGAACCAGAGCCTGGTGGCCACGCGTCTCGGCTACGAACAGTTCGAACCCATCCTCGAGACCCTTGACAAAGCCGGCTTCTATTCCGTGGAGTGCTGGGGCGGCGCGACCTTCGACGTCTGCCTGCGCTTTCTGAACGAGGACCCGTGGGAGCGCCTGCGCAAGATCCGCGCCAAGATGCCCAACACCAAGCTGCAGATGCTGCTCCGGGGCCAGAACATCCTGGGCTACAAGCACTACAGCGACGATGTGGTGCGCCGCTTCGTCCGCGCCGCGGTGCGCAACGGCATCGACATCATCCGCATCTTCGACGCCCTCAACGACCTGGACAACCTCCGCGTCGCGGTCGAGGAGACCATCAAGTCCGGGGCCATGGCCTCCGGCGCGATCTCCTACACCACCTCCCCCGTGCACACCCTGGAGAAGTATGTTGAGATGGTCAAAGAGCTCCAGCAGATGGGCGTCGGCTCCATCTGCATCAAGGACATGGCCGGTATCCTCTCGCCGCAGCCCGCCTACGATCTCGTCTCCGCGATCAAGGACGCGGTCGATCTGCCCGTCGTCGTCCACACCCACTGCACGCCGGGTCTGGCCTTCATGACCTACCTTAAGGCGGTCGAGGCCGGCGCCGACGTCATCGACACCGCGATCTCCCCCTTCTCGGGCGGCACCAGCCAGCCCGCGACCGAGACGCTGGAGTACACCTTCCGCGAGATGGGCTACGACACCGGGCTCGATCCCGAGATCCTGCACCAGGTCGCCGACTTCTTCAAACCCATCCGCGCCGACTTCCTCGCCGACGGCACGCTCAACCCCATCTCCATGGCGACCGACACCCAGTGTCTGACCTATCAGATCCCGGGCGGCATGCTCTCGAACCTCTTAAGCCAGCTCAAGATGCTCGGCAAGCTCGACAAGTTCGACGAGGCCCTGCTCGAGACCCCGCGCGTGCGCGCCGACATGGGCTATCCCCCGCTCGTCACCCCGACCTCCCAGCTCGTGGGCACCCAGGCCGTGCAGAACGTG
>JAILNC010000001.1 GCA_024691985.1 Oscillospiraceae bacterium
CGCGCGCTCCACCGCCTCCCGCACGACCGGGTCGTCCGGCGCGATATGCCCCGCCTCGACCATGGGCGCGAATTCCGGGCAGGCGACGCTGACGATCTCCCGCCCCGGGCAGAGCGTCCGCAGCGGCGCGGTGAACAGTCCGCTCTCGATGCTGGCGGCGGTGGCGATCACCGCGAGGGGCTTTTCCCCGGGGACGGCCGCCATAGCCGCGATCGCCGGGTGCAGCACCCCGAAGGCCGGGATCGGATACGCCGCGAGCTCCTTCTCCGCGGCGCTCGAGATCGTGCCGCAGGCCGAGAGGACGGCCTTCACCCCGCGGGCGGCGAGAAAGTCCATGTCCTGCACGGCGATGGCGCGCAGCTCATTCAGCGGCCGGGGGCCGTAGGGCATGCGCCCCGTGTCGGCGAAGAAGACAAAGTCCTCGCCGGGCAGCAGCCGCCGCAGCGCCTTGAGCCCCGTGAGGCCGCCGACGCCGGAGTCGAATATTCCGATGGGTCTGTCGTCCATACGCGCTCCCGTCCGCTCGATGATCTTGAAACCGGATTCATACTATACCGCAAAACCGCCGCCGTGACAAGGAAAATTTGTATGCTTTCCCTGTGGAATTGTGCGGCGCGTTCTGGTATAATAGCATAGCGGCCATATCAAAGCGGGGAGGGATAACATGAACGTCGAGCTGAGCGAAAAGGAATTCCGGCGGCTGCTGGATCTGGTCTATGTCGGCAACTGGATCCTCAATTCCGCACGCGGCGACGACCGCTTCGAGGACTACGATCTTCTGCAGGAGAAGATGTTCTCCCTCGCGCCCGCGCACGGGATGGGCTCGCTGGTGCAGCGCTGGTACGGGCACGTCTTCCCCTCGCAGGCCTATGAGGACGGCGGCATCCACGAGGCCATCGCCGACTATGAGGACGCGGTGTTCTTCGACATCCTGGCCGAGGAGCTGGCGAGGCGCGATCTCGGGCTCGAGACCGAGGAGCCGGAGGACTACACGGAGCTGTCCGCCCGGATGGAGGAGTATCTCTCCGAGTTCGACAAGAACGGGCTCGGCGCGATCCATGTCGATTTATAAACCGATACCGGAGTATGTCATTCTGAGCGCAGCGAGGAATCTTCAGCGTTCGATACGGGACGGTATGAGATCCTTCGACTCGCCAGCAGAGCTTGGAATGTCGCGCGCTGCCCGCGCGTCAGCATGCTCGCTCGGGATGACACGTTTTTACTTTTGCGAGGACGATATGCACGACGAACTGACCAAACAGGATATCAAAAAAATGCGCGAGGAGCTTGACTACCGCAGGCTCGTGCTCATGCCCGAGCTGATCGAGGAGGTCAAGCGCACCCGCGCCTTCGGCGATCTGAGCGAGCATTTCGAGTATAAGGCGGCCAAGCAGGCCCAGCACAAAAACCGCAGCCGCATCCGCTATCTCGAGGGGATGATCAAGTCCGCCCGCATCATCGACGACGCCTCGGGCGCGGACGAGGTGGGGCTCTTCGACCGGGTGGAGATCTACATCCCCGAGGACGACGAGACTCAGATCGTCCGGGTGGTCACCACGGTACGCACCGACCCGCGCAAGGGGCTGGTGAGCCGGGAGTCGCCCTTCGGCAGGGCGGTGCTCGGGCGGAAGGTCGGCGACGTCATCACCGTGCAGGTCAGCGATTCCTACAGCTACGAGGCGGAGATCCGCTCCATCACCAAGGACGCGGACGACGGGTCGGTGCCGCTGATGGGATATTAAAAAAGAGGGCTTTTCAGCCCTCTTTTTTTACGGCAGCATATCGCACAGCGCGTGCGCCGCGGCGTCGGGGTCGTCGCTGTGGACGACGGCGTCGCAGAAGGAGGCCAGCGCTTTCTGTCTGGCGGCCTGCTCCATGCGCACCGAGACCTCGAGGGCGCTGCGGCCCGCGGCCTCGAAGCGCTCACGCAGGATCGCATCGCTCGAAGGGGCGACATAGACGCACAGAGCCTCGGGCATGCTTTCCTTGAGCCGGGCCGCGCGCTCCACGGGCAGGTTCAGCAGCACGTGCTTTCCGGCCCGGAACTGCTCCTCCACCCGGCGGCGCGAGGTGCCGTAGTCGTTGCCCGCAAGCTCCATCGCCTCCAGCAGGTCGCCGGAGTCCTTCAGGGCCTGCCAGCCCTCGAGATCGTAAAACCAGAAGCCGACGCCGTCCTGCTCCCCGGCCTTCGGCTTGCGCGCGGTCACCGGCGTGGCCGCCGCCGCATCCCCGCGCAGCGCGAAGACGCGCGATACGACCTCGCCCAGTCCGGCCCCGGACGGGCCGCAGACCACCAGAAGCTTTCTGTCCGTCATGGGATGTCCCCCCCTGTTGTTTTTCTGCGGACAGTATATCGGATTCCCGGGCGATTTGCAAGCCGTTTCCGCAGCGTGCATGCAGGCCGTGGGCTCTCCGCTCCCCCCTTGGATTCCCCCGGGAGACAGGAGACGGGGAAAACGGATTGCCGCGACAGTGTGCGCACTGTCTCGCAATGACGTGCCAGGGGGATACTGGGAGCAACAATCCCACGGTCTGCACAGTGTGGGCTGGTTCGGTAAGTTCTTTTCTGTCAGGAGTCGATGCGAAAGTCTCGTCGGAATCGCAGAGAGGTCGGATAGTTGCGGGCATGATGTTCGGTTTTGCGTAAATGTTGCCCGCATGCAGCGCCCTTTTCTTCTGGCCCGGGCGCGGACCGTCTTCTTTTCGGCAAGACGAAAAGAAGATGGGGGGCGCATTACGCAGGGGATGGTCTGCATACCGGTCTGCTCTTTCGGTCAGCTTCCGCCTTGCAGGGGAGCCGAGTCTGTGGTACAATAAGCGTAAATGCGCTTATTGCAGCGGATTCAAGTCGTTTTCCTCGCCCCTGACGGGGCAAGCGGAAAACATGACAAATTGCAGCACAGACGCTGCGCGGCTGTGCTGCAACAGCCCCACTTCAACGAAAGACGGGTCCCTCATGTTTCAAGGCTTCAGCGAAAAAACCGGCGCGTTCCTCTGGGAACTCGCCTTTCACAACGAGCGCCCCTGGTTCCTCGAACACAAGCAGGAGTTCGAGACCTGCGTCAACGCCCCCTTCCGCGCGCTTGCCGGGGACAGCTTCGCGCTGTTCTCCGCACGCTTTCCGGACTTCGAGGGGCGGGTGCACGTCTCGCGCATCTACCGCGACGCGCGGCGGCTCTTCGGCCGGGGGCCCTACAAGGACCATCTGTGGTTCTCTCTCAAGCCCGCGCAGGTCCTGCACGAGGGGCCGGACTTCTGGTTTTTGCTCGAGCCCGCGCAGTACAGCTTCGGCATGGGCTTCTTCATGCCGAGCCCTGCGCAGATGGAGGCCTTCCGCCGCGCCGTCGACGCCAATCCCGCGCGCTTTCGCCGTCTCGCGCAGGACGCGGCTGACCGGGGCTGGCAGCTCGACGGCGAGAAATACAAGCGCCCGAAGGGCGAGCACAATGATCCGCTGATCGACGACTGGTACAACCGCCGCTGGCTGGGTCTGGAGAAGCGCTTCGACCTCGGCGGCGAGGCGTACACCGACGCCCTGCCGGGCGTCCTCTGCGACGCGTGGGCCGAACTGATGCCCCTGCATCGATTCTTAATGGAAGTTTACCTCGCCTGCCCCGGTGAGACGGAAAAACAGTGAAAGGAGCCCTGCCCATGCCCGCGCCCCGTGTGGCCATCCTCATGCCCGCGTACAACGCCGCGGCCTATATCGAGCACACCGTGAACAGCATTCTGCGGCAGAGCTTCGGCGATCTGCTGCTGATCGCCGTGGACGACGGCTCGACCGACGAGACCGCCGCGATCCTCGCGCGCCTGGCGGCGGAGGATGCGCGCGTGCTGCCGATCACGGTCGAAAACGGCGGGCCCGCGAAGGCGCGCAACCGCGCCCTCGAGGCCGTGCCGGCGGGGACGGAATTCATCATGTTCTCCGACGCCGACGACGAGTACGCGCCCGACGCGATCCGCACCGCGCTGGAAAAGGGCGGCGGGGCCGACCTCGTGCTGATGGGCTTTTCCATCCGGCAGCCGGACGGCAGCGAACGCCTCTACGCCGAGCCGGAGGCGCACTATACGCCCGAAACGCTCGGGGGCGCGCTCGGGCGGCTGTACAAGGCCAACCTCCTCAACCAGGTCTGGGGCAAGCTCTTCCGCGCGCCGCTCATCCTGGACAACGCCCTGCGCTTCGAGGACTACCGCTGGGGCGAGGACCGGCTCTTCCTCTACGCCTGCCTTAAGCACGCGCAGAGCGTGGCTGTGCTGCCCGACAACGCCTATACCTACATCATGCACCCGGGCGAGAGCCTGATCACCCGCTGGAACCCGAAAAAGCTGGAGACCAGCGTCCGCGCCGACGAGGGCATGGAGGCGCTGTGCCGCCGCTTCGGAGTGACCGACGAGCGGGATTTCCGCTACATGTTCATGAAGAACGTCTTCTCCTGCCTGACCACGCTCTACGCGCCGAGCTGCACGCTCAGCCGCGCGGAAAAGCGCCGGGAGATCAAACGCGTGATCACGGACGAGCGGGTACGAGAACGCAGCCGGGACGTCTTCGGCGGACTGCCGGTGCAGATCCTCTGCGCGGTGATCCGCAGCGGCAGCGTCGGGCTCAACGCCTTCACCTTCCGCGCGGTCGCCTTCGTCGGCGCCGCCGCGCCGAAGCTGTTCACGCGGCTCAAGCACAAAAAATGAGAGACCCGAGGAGCTTTTCATGCCTTATCAGAGAAAAACGATAGATCCCGAGGAGATCAAAAAGCAGCAGGCCATCTGCGCCGAGATCTTCGAGCGCGTGACCGCGGACGGACAGCGCCCGCTCGCCATGGTGGACACCTACGGCTGCCAGCAGAACGAGGCCGACAGCGAGAAGCTGCGCGGGTATCTCGCCGAGATGGGCTACGGCTTCACACAGGACGAGTTCCAGGCCGACGTGATCGTGGTCAACACCTGCGCCGTGCGCGAGCATGCCGAGATGCGCGTGCTCGGCAACGTGGGCGCGCTCAACCACACGAAGAAGGCCCGGCCCGGGCAGATCATCGCGGTCTGCGGCTGCATGGTGCAGCAGGAGCATATGGCCGAGAAGCTCAAGCGCTCGTACCCGATCGTGGATCTGGTCTTCGGCCCGCACGAGCTCTGGCGCTTTCCCGAGCTTTTGAAGCGGGTCATGCTCTTCAAAAAGCGCGTCTTCGCCACCGCGAAGGACGACGGCGCCGTGGCCGAGGGCATCCCCCTGCGGCGCGACGGCGGCGTCAAGGCGTGGCTGTCGATCATGTACGGGTGCAACAACTTCTGCACCTACTGCATCGTGCCCTACGTGCGCGGGCGCGAGCGCTCGCGCCTGCCGGAGGACATCGTCGCCGAGGCGCGGGGGCTGATCGAGGAAGGGTATAAGGACATCACCCTGCTCGGCCAGAACGTCAACTCCTACGGCAAGGATCTCGCCTCCCCCGTGGACTTCGCGGATCTTTTGCGCGCGGTGGCGGAGCTTCCGGGCGACTTCGTCGTGCGCTTCATGACCAGCCACCCGAAGGACGCCACCGAGAAGCTGTTTCAGACCATGGCCGAATGCGAAAAATGCGCGCACCATATCCACCTGCCGGTGCAGTCCGGCTCCGACCGCATCCTCAAGGCCATGAACCGGCACTACGACCGGGCCGCCTATCTCGAAAAGGTGAAGCTGGCGCGGCGGTACATGCCGGATCTGGTGCTCACCACCGATATCATCGTGGGCTTCCCCGGCGAGACCGAGGAGGACTTCGCCGACACGCTGAGCCTGTGCGAAGAGGTCCGCTTCGACGCGATGTTCACCTTCATCTACTCCAAGCGCGTCGGCACCCCGGCGGCCTCCATGCCCGACCCCTACACCCGCGCCGACAAGCAGAAGCGCTTCGATCGGCTCACGGAGCTGGCCAACCGCATCTCCGGCGAGAAGCACGCGGAGTACGAGGGGAAGACCCTGCGCGTGCTGGTCGACGGCGAGACCGGGAAGGAGCCGTACAATCTCTCCAGCCGCACAAACGGCGGCAGGCTCGTCCACCTGAAGGGCGACCCGGCCCTGATCGGGCAGTTCGTCGACGTGACGGTCACGAGCAGCAACACCTGGGCGCTGTACGGAGAGGTGAACGCCTGACGCCCGTGAAGCGGCGGTACAACAGGATCGGGGAGCAGCGGCACGCCGTGACCGTCTGCTCCTTTTTTGCGATTTAGCCAAAACCGCGGCCCGGATTCTGTGGAAAAAAACGGCTGGTCTGCGGGCGCGCCGGTATTGACGCACGGCCCCTCCGAGCGTATAATGTACGCACGTGGTAAAGGAAGGATTTGGGATGCGGAAAACGCACCCCGCAACAAGGAGGAACCCCCCCATGAAAAAGATGACGAGACTATTGGCTCTGCTGCTGGTCCTGGTGCTGCTCTTCTCGGCGCTGCCCCTGGCGGCCCTGGCGGACAGCAAGGGGAGCGAGGATGCCGCGGCTGCCGCAGCCGAGGAACGCGAAGAGCTGGAGCGCCGCCGCCGCAAACAGATGGAAGAGGCGGCCGCAGCCGCAGCCGCAGCCGCAGCCGCGAGAGAGCGGCAGGTCGCCGCCAACGCAGCGGAGAGAGAGCAGCAGATGGCCGCAGTGGCCGTGGAGAGAGAGAAGCAGATCGCCGCTGTGAACCAGGCTGCCGCTGAGAGGGCGGCAATTGCCGAGGCCGCCGCAGAAGCGCGGCAGATGGCCGCGGTCGCCAGAAAGGCCGCCATAGAGAAAGCTGAGATAGAGAAGGCGTGTGAGCTCCTCGCGCGCCTGAGAGGCTTCAAGTGCGCCAAGTTCTGCTGCTGCGGAAGGCCCTGGTGCTTCTGGTGCTGCAGATGGAGCAGATGCTGGGACACCACGATCGAATACTACGATCCCGCGACGGTGGCTGAGAACCTGCTCGGCGACGGCTACGCCAACGCTGTCGGCAAAGATCCGGCGAAGCTCACGAACAAGGCGTTTACAGAGTACGTCTTCCGGCAGGGAGGCAAGGTGCTCGATCTCGAGGGCGACACGCTTGAGAAGCTGATCGCCGCCAACGGCACGGAGCAGGAAAAGGCCGTGCGCGGCTCGCTGATCCTCCTGCTCGACGGGGCGGGCAAGCCGAACGGCTTCGGGATCGCCCTCTCGAAGGACAACTTCGCATACTTCAACGACGTCACCGGCAAGGTGGAGAAGTCCCCGCTCAAGGACCAGAACTACTCCGCCGTCAAGGTGAAATAGGCTCGGAGCGCCCCGCAGCCGCGCGGAAGGAATTGACCTTCCGCGCGGTTTTTATTGCGTTTCGCTTCTCTTGTATGATATAATGATTAAATGATGTACAGTATCCGGGACGATCCGCGGATCGCGCACCGGGTAATCGGAGAGAGGAATCGCCATGGCAGAGCTCACGCCCATGAAGCGGCAGTACAACGAGATCAAGCAGCAGTATTCGGACTGTCTGCTCTTCTTCCGTCTCGGGGATTTCTACGAGATGTTCAACGAGGACGCCAAGATCGCCTCGAAGGAGCTCGATCTCGCGCTGACGACCCGCGACCGCGGCGTGGAGGACCCGGAGGAGCGCACGCCCATGTGCGGCGTGCCCTACCACAGCGCCGAGGCCTATATCGCGCGGCTGATCTGCAAGGGCTACAAGGTCGCCATCTGTGAGCAGACCGAGGACCCGGCCCTCGCCAAGGGGCTGGTAAAACGCGACGTCATCCGCATCATCACCCCCGGCAC
This sequence comes from Oscillospiraceae bacterium, assembly GCA_024691985.1. Lineage (GTDB taxonomy): Bacteria > Bacillota > Clostridia > Oscillospirales > Oscillospiraceae > Limivicinus. The sequence continues at coordinate 7,725 of JAILNC010000001.1, forward strand.
CGTGACCGAGAGCTCCATGCTCGAGGAGGGGAAGTCCAACTGGCTCGCGGCGGTCAGCCTCGCCGCGCGCGAGGGCGGCGCCGCCTTCTGCGACGTGTCCACGGGCGAGTTCTGCTGCGCCGCCTTCGCAAACGACGCGGAAAAGCACATCGTCAACGAGCTCGGGCGCTTCTCGCCGCGCGAGGTCCTGCTCTCCCCCGGCGCGAGGGCGAGCGCGGAGATTTATGACTTTGCAACGAAAAAGCTCTCGGCCATGCCCGAGGAGGACGGCGAGAGCTTTGAATACCTGCGCGCCGCCGCCCTGCTGTGCGAGCAGTTCGGCTTTCCCGACGTGGACGCCGCGGGTCTCGGCGACCAGCCGGGCGCGGTCTGCGCCGCGGGCGCGCTGTTGGACTATCTGCGCCGCACGCAGAAGTTCGACCTCCGGCATATCCGCCGCCTCGACGTGTTCTACGGCGGGCGCTACATGGAGCTCGACTATGTCACGCGCCGGAACCTGGAGCTGACGGAGTCCCTGCGCACGGGCGAGAAGAAGGGCTCGCTGCTGTGGGTGCTCGACCGCACGAGGACGCCCATGGGCGGCAGGCTCCTGCGCGCCTGGGTCGAGCGGCCGCTTCTCTCGGTCGTGGCGATCAAGCGCCGCCTCGCCGCCGTCGGGGAGCTGACGCGCGACAACGTCCTGCGCGGCGAGCTGATGACGGCCCTGCGCGAGATCGGGGACATGCAGCGCCTGATCGGCCGGGCGGTCTACGGCACAGCCGGCGGGCGCGATCTGCGCACGCTCTGCAACTGCGCCGCCGTCCTGCCGCGGCTGAAAGAGCTGCTGAAAGACGCGCGCTGTCTCGAGCTGAAGGACATCGCGGCGCTCGACGCGCTCGAAGACCTCCGGTATGAGATCGACCGCGCCGTCGTCGACGATCCCCCGTTCTCCGTGCGCGAGGGCGGCATCCTCCGCCCCGGCTACTCCGAGGAGCTGGATAAGCTGCGCGACGTGCGCGACAACGGCGCGCGCCTCGTGCAGGAGCTCGAGATGCGCGAGCGCGAGCGCACCGGCATCAAAAAGCTCAAGGTCGGCTACAACAAGGTCTTCGGCTACTACCTCGACGTGCCCAAATCCGCCGGGCTCGAGAACGTGCCCGACGATTACATCCGCAAGCAGACCCTCGTGTCGAACGAGCGCTACTTCACGCCCGAGCTCAAGGAGCTGGAAAACAGCCTCCTGACCGCGCGCGAGCGCATCAATGAGCTCGAGTACCGCTTCTTCTGTGAGCTGCGCGACAGCGCCGCCGCGAAGGTGGAGCGCGTGCAGGCCGCCGCGGACGCGGTGGCGAGGCTCGACGCCCTGTGCTCGCTGGCGGAGGTCGCGGTGCGCGGCAATTACTGCTGCCCCGAGATCGACGCCTCGCGCTCTCTGCATATCGTGCAGGGCCGCCACCCGGTCGTGGAGCAGGCTGTGAAGGACGTGCTCTTCGTCCCGAACGACACGCTGCTCAACGACGACACGGACCGCGTCGCCATCGTGACGGGGCCGAACATGGCGGGCAAATCCACCTACATGCGCCAGACGGCGCTGATCGTGCTCATGGCGCAGATGGGCTCCTTCGTCCCGGCCAAGTCCGCCGAGATCGGCGTGGTCGACCGCGTCTTCACGCGCATCGGCGCCTCCGACGATCTGGCCGCGGGCCAGTCCACCTTCATGGTGGAGATGCGCGAGACCGCCGACATCCTGCGCCAGGCCACGGCCTCCTCCCTGCTGATCCTCGACGAGATCGGCCGCGGGACCTCCACCTTCGACGGCATGGCCATCGCCCGCGCGGTGCTGGAATACTGCGCCGACAAAAGAAGGCTCGGCGCGAAGACGATGTTCGCCACGCACTACCACGAGCTGTCCGCCCTCGAGGGGGAGCTCGCGGGCGTGCGCAACTACAACATCACCGCCAAGAAGCAGGGGGGCGAGCTGGTCTTCCTGCGCAAGATCGTCCGCGGCGCGGCGGACGACAGCTACGGCATCGAGGTCGCCAAGCTCGCGGGCGTGCCGGATCCGGTGCTGAACAAGGCCAAGGGCTATCTGAAGGAGCTGGAGGCGGGCGCGCCCGCAAGGGGCGAAAAGAAGCCCCGTCCCGCCGCAGCCGGCGACCAGATCAGCCTTTCCGACGTGGGCGCGGACGAGGTGCGCGAGGAGCTGCTGGCAGTCGATCTGAACACGCTCACGCCCATCGAGGCCATGAACCTGCTCTACCGGCTCCAGCAGAAGGCGAGGGGCTGAGCATGGAGCGAAAACGGCGCAGCTTCCCGGAATTCACGAGCGCCCTGTCCCGGACCGAGACGATCCAGGTGCTGGCCTGGCTGCCGATGCACCTGCTTCTGCTGCCCTGGGCCTTTTCCGTGCTGAGCGATCGCGGGATGCTCACCCCCGTGTGGGCGAACGTCCTGTACTACGGTCTCGGCTTTGGGTACATGCTCTCGGCCGCCTTCCGCTTTCTGCGGCGGGACTTCGACCCGCTGTACGACCGGCCCTTCTTCGTCGCCGGACAGGTGGCGTACGGCTATCTGGGCATGCTGCTGTTCAACATCCTGATCGGCATGCTGATCTCGGACTTGACCGCGCTCGAGAACGCGAACAACGCAGGCCTGCATTCGCTCGTGGACGTCTCCTACGGGCCGATGAAGGCGGCGCTGGTGTATCTCGCCCCGCTGACGGAGGAGATGCTGTTTCGCGCGGGGCTCTTCGGCACGCTGCGGAAGAAGAACCGCCTGCTCGCCTATGCCGTGAGCATGCTGGCCTTCTCGCTGTACCACGTGTGGAACTACGCCGCCGCGGACCCGGCTTACTGGATCTATCTGCTGCAGTATCTGCCCGCGGGCTGGCTGCTGGCGCGCTGCTACGAGCGCACGAACAGCATCTGGGGCAGCGTGTTCTTCCACATGCTGACCAACGCCCTGGCGCTGGAGCTGTACCGCGCGGTGCTGCAGACGATGTAAAAAGGCTTCCCCTTGAGGGGAAGCCGGCAGCCGAAGGCTGACTGATGAGGCGGAAGCACCTGCTTCTGACTAACTTCGTTCATGTGTCGGGCAACACCTCATCCGCCCTTCGGGCACCTTCCCCTCGAGGGGAAGGCAGAGATACAGGAGTTTACTATGCACCACACCATCACGCCGATCGCCTTTTACCGCGGCGACTTCGGCGAAAAGTTCGGCGTCCCCCGGCAGGCCGGGATCGTTCCGGCGCTGGAGGGCCTGGTTGTGTTCGAGCCTTCCTTTCGCGACGCGGCGGCCCTGCGCGGGCTCGGGGATTTCGGCCGCGTCTGGCTGATCTGGCAGTTCTCCGAAACCCCGTGCGAGGGCTTTCGCCCCACGGTGCGCCCGCCGCGCCTCGGCGGCAACGCGCGCATGGGCGTCTTCGCCACGCGCTCGCCCTTCCGCCCGAACGCCCTGGGCCTGAGCTGCGTGGAGCTGGCCGGGCTCGAGGAGCGGCCCGGACTCGGCACGGTGCTGCGCGTGAAGGGCGCGGATCTCATGGACGGCACGCCGATCTTCGATATCAAGCCCTATCTGCCCTACGCCGACGCCTGGCCCGACGCGAAGGCGGGCTTCGCCCCCGACGCGGGCGGGACGCTCGCGGTGGAGCTGCCGCAGGAGCTGGAGGCCTTGATCCCCGCGGACAAACGGGAGGCCCTGCGCGCGGTGCTCGCGCGCGATCCGCGGCCGCGCTATCAGGAGGATGCGGACAGGGTCTATACGATGAACTTCGCCGGGCGTGAAGTGAGCTTCACCGCCGACGAGACCACGCTGCGCGTGACCGCGGTCCGCGCCGCGGAATAACAAGGAGAATACCATGGAACAGGAGAAGCTGACGCGTATCAACGAGCTGGCGAGGCTCGCCAAAGAGCGCGCGCTGACGGAGGAAGAGCTGGCCGAGCGGGACGCGCTGCGGAAGGAATATATCGCCGAGTGGCGCCGCGGCGCGGAGCAGGTGCTGGAGAACACCTGGATCGTGGGTCCGGACGGGACAAAGCGAAAGCTGGAAAAGAAACGCTGATCGCCGGCCGCCGTCATCCGTGAGGGGACGGATTGAAACAGGACTCAGAAATTTGATTTGTGCAAGCGAGATCAAAGATGAAAATATTTGAGCAGGAGAAATCAAAATGAAGAAAAAAGCATGGGACGAATCGAGAATGACAAAAATGACGCGGGAAGAGATCCAGGCCTGTGAGCTGAACATCCTCCTGGAGCTGCAGAAGCTCTGCGAGAGACACGGGCTGAAGATGTACCTCTGCGGCGGAACTCTGCTCGGCGCGGTGCGGCATCAGGGCTTCATCCCCTGGGACGACGACCTCGACGTCTGCATGCCGAGACCGGATTACGAAAAGCTGCTGCAGTATGAGGACGAGCTGCCGGAGAATCTGGAGATCCTCAGCCATGAAAAGGGGAATTTTTACCGGCCCGCCATCAAGATCGTTGACAAAACGACCCGGCTCATAAACGAATACGAGTATCTGGTAGATGCGAACGCCCCCTCCGTCTGGGCCGATGTGCTCCCGGTCGACGCGCTGCCCGCCGATATGGCGGAGGTGGCGCGGATCTATCGGCACGCCCGCTGGCTCCAGTACATGAACTATCAGAGCAGGTCCGTGTTCGGCAAGGGATCGACCCGCTTCCGCGCCATCGCAAAAACGCCTCGTCTTGTGTTCGCGAGACTCGTGGGCTCGAATCGCTGGCTCGACATGTTCGACCGCTTCGTGACGAAGCTGGATTGGGACAGCGCCCGGCACGTCGGGATCATCGCCATGAATCACTACGGAACGGCGGAGCGCATGCCGAAGGCCGGCTTCGAGGCCGAGGACGAGGTCGTCTTCGAGGGACACCGCTTCCGCTGCATGTCCTGCTGGGATCTGTACCTGCACAATATCTACCACGATTATATGAAGCTTCCGCCCGAGGAAAAGCGGCGCGGCCATCGCTTCACCGCTTATCGGCTGTAAAACCGCGAGACTGACATGGATCACACAGAGAAAAAAGCACCGTGGGAACAGGCGCTGATCTCTATCATCGTGCCGGTCTATAACGTCGAGGCCTATGTGGTGCAATGCATCGAAAGCATCCTCGCACAGACCTGGAAAAACTGGGAGCTGATCCTGATCGACGACGGGTCGCCGGATCGTTCCGGCGAGATCTGCGACGCATATGCCGGTGAGCACGAAAACATCCGGGTCATCCATCAGGCCAACCGGGGCGTGTCCGCAGCGCGGAACGTGGGCATTGAGGCGGCGAAGGGGGAATACCTGTTCTTTGCGGATCCGGACGACTGGCTCGCGCCCGAAATGCTCGAGGGCATGATGGCTGCGGGACAGGGTGCGGAGCTGGTGGTCTGCGGCCACACCAACGTCTATATGCAGGCCGACGGCACAGAGAAGCGGCGGATGGAGCGGCGTATCTGGGAGGGGCGGGACACCCCCTTGGAGACGACCGCGCTTGATGATGACGTGATGGCCAAAACCGCCGTGCTCTGGAACAAGCTCTACCGGCGTGACGCCGTTGGGGCGCTCCGTTTCGACGAGAGCCTGTCCTACGGAGAAGACGCCCTGTTTGTCGCCGAGCTCCTTTCCCATCTGCATGCTGCGGTTCTGATCGACGAACCCTGGTACTTTTACCGGAAAAACCGACCGGGAAATGTGGTCTCCGCCAGGCCTGACCCGAGGACGGAGCAGTTTCTGCACACCTCGCTGCTGATCTATCGGCTGATGAAGGCGCGAGGATCCGGCGTTTGCGGCGTCCGCCGCGTCATGATAGCAATAGGGGAAACATTTGCCAAGGTCCCCTGGAACGAAAGGAAGAAATACGCGTACTATATCAAGGCCTGCGGTCGGACGCTTCGGCAGACCGCCCTGCGCGACCGGATCCGCTACGCCAGGGACGCGCGTTTTGTGTTCTGCCGGGAGGCGCGCATGCGCTTCTTCCTGAAAGCCTATTTCCCGCTTTATGCCTTATACCTGGATAAGAAGTACCCATTGAAAGCAAAACAGCCTTCTAATCCCGAACATCAGAAACAAGCTCTCGGGGATTCCGGGGCAGGATCGTATCCTGCGGACGCTTCCCGCAGGGCATAGAGGGGATATACGCTCACGAAGGAACTCCCATCGAAGCATTTTCGCTTCAGCGGGAAGATGAGGCGCGGGCCCGGAAGGAACAAGGGGGCGCAGAAAGGAGCTGCACATGGAAAACAAAAGAGAATACGCCCTTGACACCATCAGGATCGTGATCTCGGTAATTGTTGTTTTCGCCCATTTTCAACTGTGCCTGGGCGCGGATTACCGGGTCGACTTTGTCTCCGACATCGGCACGTTCAGCTATTCCTACCTGATGGAGCTGTTTTTCATGCTCTCCGGCTTTTTCACCGCCCGCTATGTGCGGCGCATCCGGAACGGGCTCTCCTTCCGGAGCTTCTTCCTGCGCCGGTATTTGCGGCTGCTCCCGCTGATGGCGCTGAGCTCGGTGAGCTGGTCCGCGCTCTTCATCCTGCTGGGGCACCATCGGCCGGGCAGCATGTGGGCGAATCAGGCACCGACGCTGTGGGGCACCGTCCTCACCTCGCTCGGCTTCCAGGAGGGCTGGGGCTTTCATAACTCCTATGTCAACCATCCCCTGTGGTTCCTGAGCGTTCTGATCTTTTGCTATGTCCTGTTTTACGTGCTCGTGCGCGCGGCGAAGCGGCTTGAAATATCCCCGTATTATCTGTTCGGCGCGATGATCTTTGTCGGGGTCGGCGTCAGAAACTACGGCATAGAGCTCCCCTTCCTCAATTCGACGATGTGCCGCGGCTATTACTCCTTCTTCCCGGGGGTGCTGCTGGCGGCGCTGCTGCAGAAGCGGAAGCCGGGAAAGCTCGTTCTGGGCCTCTGTGCGCTGCTTGTCGCCGGGATCCTGGCCCTGATAGGTACCGGTCATTTCACGCCGATCGGAGACATGCAGCTCGTGATGACCTTCCTGTTTCACCCGGCGCTCATCGTCCTGCTTCACTCCGATACGGCCGCGCGCCTGTTCAAAAGCCCGGTGATCGGGCTGTTGGGAAAGGCCTCCTTCAGCGTCTACGTCTGGCATATGAGCGGTATCCTGATCGTTGCGGCGCTGAATACGCGCCGTATCGTGTCGCTCGGCGCGCACCCGATGACCTCGATGTTTGTGTTTACGGGGTGCATGTTCCTCTTCGGGATCTTTTCGTATTACTGCATCGAAAAGCCCTGCGCGCGCCTGACGGACAGGCTGCTGGCACGCCTGCCGGAGAACTGAATACGAAACAGAGGCACGGGAAAAACCGTGCCTCTGTTCGTTTTATGCGCTTTATCTTCTTCCGTGGGCTTCGAGCATTTCGTCCTTGAGGGCCATGAGCTTCGGGGAGAGGTCCACGTAGTACTTGTGCGGGTTGTCGAAGCGCTTGACCTCGGGCCAGAGCGTCGATACCTGATAGCCGCAGTTGGTCTTGATCTGCTTGAGCGTCGGCAGCTCGTACACCAGCTCGCCGCCGAGGAAGACCGGCACCTGCAGCTCTACCGCGCGGAAGTTCTCCATGGTCTTGCGCTTCCAGCGCTCGGAGGGATCGCAGATCTCCAGCGGCTGCGTGTCGTCCACGACCTCGTCGCGCAGGCAGATGTAGTCGGCCTCGGCCATGCCGGTCTCGCGGTTGAAGAAGCGGTAGACCTTCTTGAAGCCCGGGTTCGTGATCTTGCCGGGGTTCTCGCTGACCTTGATCTTGGGCAGGATCGACCCGTCCGCCCGCTCGACGGCGCAGAGCTTGTAGACCCCGCCGAAGACCGGGGAGCTCTTCGAGGTGATCAGGCGCTCGCCCACGCCGAAGGAGTCGATCTTCGCGCCCTGCTGGATGATGTCGGCGATCAGGCGCTCGTCGAGCGAGTTGGAGACCGTGATCGTGCAGCCGGTCCAGCCCGCCTCGTCGAGCATCTTGCGGGCCTTCTGCGTCAGATAGGCCATGTCGCCCGAGTCGAGGCGGATGCCGCACTTCGTGATGCCGAGGGGCTTGAGCACCTCGTTGAAGGCGCGGATGGCGTTGGGGACGCCGGACTTGAGCGTGTTGAAGGTGTCCACCAGCAGCACGGCGTTGTTCGGGTAGGTCCGGCAGTAGCTGAGGAAAGCGTCGAGCTCCGAGTCGAACATCTGCACCCAGGAGTGGGCCATGGTGCCCGCGGCGGGCACGCCGTAGATCTGGTCGGAGACCGTGCAGGCGGTCCCGGCGCAGCCGCCGATGAAGGCCGCCCTGGCCCCCGTGACGGCGCCCGCGATGCCCTGCGCCCGGCGCGAGCCGAACTCCAGCACGGTGCGGCCCCCGGCGGCGCGGCAGATGCGGCTGGCCTTGGTGGCGATGAGGCTCTGGTGATTGAACTCCAGCAGCATGTAGGTCTCCAGCAGCTGGGCCTGGATGGCCGGGGCGCGCACGGTGAGCACAGGCTCCATCGGGAAAATGGGCGTGCCCTCGGGGATGGCCCAGATGTCGCCGGTGAATCTGAAGTTTCTCAGATAGTCCAGGAATTCCTCGCTGAAGATCCCGCGCCCGCGCAGATAGGCGATGTCCTCCTCGTCGAAGTGCAGGTTCTGCACATAGTCGACGATGGCCTCGAGCCCGGCGGCGATGGCGTAGCCGCCCTGGTCGGGCACGTCGCGGAAAAAGACGTCGAAATAACAGATGCGGTCCTTCATGTCGTCGGCGAAGTAGCCGTTGCCCATCGTCAGCTCGTAGAAGTCGCACAGCATGGTCAGATTGATCCCGTTGGCTCTGTTCAAGAAAGCACCTTCTTTTTTTGTCGTTCGATCTGTGCCGCCCCTATTATATCGGAAGGGCGCGCCCTGTGCAAGTTATGTTAAAAACTTGTTTTTCCGACGCCGTCGGGCGGTTGACTTTGGGCGCTTTCAGGTATATTCTGTATTCATAAAAGCAGAAAAATACAGCGGACGCAGATAAAGGAGTCCTTTTTATGATACAAAGCGTTTTCACCCCCGGCAGGACCGAGCTTGCCGGCAACCATACCGACCACCAGAACGGCCGCAACCTCGCCGGCGCGATCGACCGCGGCATCACCGCGCGCTTTCAGGCCAACAACACGAAGACCGTCCGTCTGCGCTCCAAGGGCATGGGCGAGGTCGAGCTGCGCTGCGACCAGCTCCAGCCCCGCACCAGCGAGCTCGGCACGCCCGCCGCGCTGACGCGGGGCATGCTGGCCGTTTTCTCCGAGCTGGGCCTTGCGGTCGGCGGCTTCGACGCCGAGCTCGAGACCAGTCTGCCTGTCGGCGCGGGGCTGAGCTCCTCGGCGGCCTTCTCCGTGACGGTCGGCAAAATTTTAAGCCAGCTCTTCAACGGCGGCGCGGTCGACCCGGTCGTCATCGCGCGCGCCGGGCAGCAGGCGGAGAACCGCTTCTTCGGCAAGCCCTGCGGTCTGATGAGCCAGCTCACCTGCGCGCTCGGCAAGACCATCTACGTGGATCTCAAGACCGGCGTCATCGAGCCCGTCGAGGCCGACTTCGACGCCATGGGCCTGACGCTCTGCCTGACCGATACCGGCGGCAGCCACGCCGGGCTGGACACCTCCTACGCCCGTATCCCGGCGGACATGGTCTATATCGCCAACCTCTTCGACAAGGGCGTGCTGGCCGACGTCGACCCGGCGGAATTCCGCGCCAGGGGCTGGGACCCCGCGAACCGGCCCGTGCGCCGCGCGATGCACTTTTTCGACGAGAACGAGCGCGTGCCGCAGCTGCGCGACGCCCTGCGCGAGAAGGACGCCGAGGCGGTGCTGCGCCTGATGAACGAGTCGGGCCGCTCCTCGGAGACGCTGCTGAACAATATCGTCACCAGCGCCACCGGGGATACGAAGCTCAAGCAGGGGCTGGAGCTGTCGGAGAAGCTGCTGGCGGGCAAGGGCGCGTGGCGCGTCCACGGCGGCGGCTTTGCCGGCTGCGTGCAGGCGGTGACGCCCGCCGCGTTCTTCGAGGAATACAAAACCGAAATGGAGAAGACCTTCGGCGCGGGCAGCTGCATGAAGATTATGCTGCTGTGATCGTGCCGACAGGGTTAAACAGGCCGAAGGCCTGTGTCATCCCGAGCGCAGACGAGGGATCTTCCAGGCCGGAAAATCCGCGCTTACAGGATCTTTCGACTCCGCTTCGCTTCGCTCAAGACGACAATTTTTGGGTTTGTCGACGGTCAAGGAGACCCGGCGTTTTGCCGGGTCTCCTTTTTCATGGAATTCGCAGGAGGATTTACTTGCTTTTACCATTTACAGAGATTATAATCTTAAAATAAGGGATTATGTCGACATTTGAAACAGGGAGATGGGAGCATGGCAGAGAACAGCAAATTCATCAAAGCCACCTATGAGATCATGGAGCAGCTTCTGGAGGTCGACCAGCTTGAGAACGCGCTGGCCGGCAGTCTGGAGGTCATCGTCCGCACCCTAGACGCCGAGGCCGGCGTCATCTGGTATCTGGACCCGAAGACGGGGCGGCTCAGTCCGCTGTTCCACATCGGGCCCTCGGACATCTCCAATGTCAGCATCGAAAACGGCGTCGGGATCGAGGGCATCGTCACGAGCTCGGGCCAGGCCGCGATGCTCGCCGACACGGCGTCGGATCCCCGCTTCGAGGGGACCGTGTTCGACGAGAGCGGTTTCCAGGCGAAGACCATGATCTGCGTGCCGCTGAACAACCTGCACGAGGTGATCGGCTGCGTGCAGGTCATCAACAAGAAGGACGGCAGCCCCTTCACCGAGGAGGAGCTGGAGCTTTGCAGACATATGGCCTCGCTCGCGGCCCTCACGATCGAGGAAAAGGGCCTGCAGGTCGACGCCGGCGAGGATAAGGAGGTCCTGATCTCCCTGCGCAACGTCATCAAGGAGTTCCCCTCTGGCGAAGGGGTCTCCCGCGTGCTCAAGGGGATCAACCTGGACATCTACAAGAACGAGATGGTCGTCGTGCTGGGCGAGTCCGGCTGCGGCAAATCCACGATGATGAACATCATCGGCGGCATGGACTACCTGACGGAGGGCGAGCTGCTGATCGAGGGCAAGGACTTCTCCCACCCCACGGACGCGGATCTGACCAGGTTCCGGCGCGAGTACATGGGCTTTGTGTTCCAGTCCTACAACCTGATGCCGAACCTGACGGCGCAGGAGAACGTGCAGTTCATCGCGGACATCGCGCCCGACCCCATGACCTCGGAGGAGGCCATCCGCAAGGTCGGCCTGGAGGGCAAGGGGAACAACTACCCCTCGGCGCTCTCGGGCGGCCAGCAACAGCGCGTCGCGATCGCGCGCGCCATCGTGAAGAACCCGCACATCATCTTCGCGGACGAGCCGACGGCCGCCCTGGACTACCAGACCAGCATCGAGGTGCTGACGGTCTTTGAGGAGATCCGCAAGGCGCGCGGCACGACGATCATGATGATCACGCACAACCCGGAGATCGCGAAGATGGCCAACCGGGTGGTGAAGCTGCGCAACGGGCGCGTGGCCAGCATCCGCACCAATCTCAATCCTCTTCCCGCGGCAGAGCTCGTCTGGTAAAGCGCCGATGAAGAAGACACAGATCAAGGACGCGCTGCGGAATATCCGGGCGAACAAGGTGTCGTATCTCTCCATCGTCGTGATCGCCATGCTCGCGGCGCTGGCCTATCTCGGCATCACCTATTCCGCCGCCGCGCTCAGCCGCAAGGCTTCGAACTATTATACGGTCCAGCGGATGTGGGATATCGAGGTCGTCTCCAATCTGCTGATGGACGAGGAGGATCTCGACGAGATCCGCGCCCTGCCCGGCGTGTCGTTCGCGGATCCCGTCTGGCAGGTGTCCGCCAGGCTGGTGCACGGGGACAGCAAGGAGGCCGTCTCGGTCCTGTCGACCGAGCGCGAGCTCTCCAAGCCCGAGCGTATGATCGGCCGCACCCCGAAGCGGGATTCGGAGTGCATGGTCGAGCAGTGGCTGGCCGACAGGCTCGGCATCAGGGCCGGAGACACGATCACGGTCCAGTGCGGGACGCTCGCGGGGATCAATCCCCTCAAGCACACGGAATACACCGTCACGGGCGTGTTCCGCCATCCCGACCACATCAGCTTTCAGGTGCAGGTCACGCCGTATATCCTCGTAAAAGAGGCCGCCTTTGACCAGGAGGAGCTGGACGGCGCCTTCATGAAGGCGCGCGTCGTCGTCAAGGACGCGCCGCAGAACCGATACAGCGCGGAATATCTCAACGCGGTCGGCGCGGTGCAGGACGCGATCAACGCGATCAGCAGCGAGCGCGGCGAAGCGCGCAGCGCAAGGCTCCGCAACAAATACCAGGAGCAGATCGACGACGGGCAGCGGCAGCTCGACGAGGCGGAGGAGACCCTGCGCGCCGCGCGCGAGAAGCTGGACCGGGGCCAGCGCGAGCTCGAGGAAGCGGCGGAGAAGCTCCGCAGCGGAAAGACCAAGCTGGACGACGGCCTGGCCGAACTGAAGGACTCGCAGGAGCAGCTCAACGAGATGATGACGCTGGCCCAGATGCTCCGTACCGAGGGGGTCGAATGGGCCGAAACCTATATCACGGAGCAGAACTGGCCCGACGTGGGCATCAGCTTTGAGGACTTCCGGCAATACCTTGAGGAGAACGGGTACGAGGTCACGGCCTGGGTGAGCGATCTTGCGCTCGCGAAGCTCCGGGCTCTCGGTTCCAAGCTGGAGGCGGCCAGGATCGACTGGTATTACGCCGGCGAGGAATATCTCGACGGCGTCACGCAGTACGACAACGCCAAAAAGCAGCTCGATGAGGGCGAGCGGGAGTACGCCGACGGCCTGGCGAAATGGAACGAGAACAACCGCAAGCTGCAGGAGGCCCGGGACAAGCTCGCGCAGATCGGCAAATGCCGTTGGATCGTGCTGAACAACGAGGGCAACGGCGGCTATGTGTTCGCGCGCACGGCGGCGGACAACCTCGCGTCGCTGAGCTCGACCTTCTCGCTGATCTTCGTGGCCGTCGCGGCGCTGGTGATCTACGCGACCGTGGGGCGCATCGTGGAGGAGCAGAGCAAGCTCGTCGGCGCGACGAAGGCGATGGGCCTGTACAACCGCGAGGTCTTTGCCAAATACCTGCTCTTCGGCGTCAGCGGTACGCTGCTGGGCGTGCTGCTGGGCGTGCTGCTGGCGTATCTGGGCATCCAGAAGGGGGTGCTCAAGGCCTACAGCGTTTACTTTACCTACGGGGAGGCCGCGAAGACCTTCCTCCCGCAGAAGACGCTGCTGGTCGCCCTGGGCGGACTGGTCCTGTCGGCGGCCTCGGTGTGGCTGGCCTGCTCCCGCCTGCTGAAAACGACCGCCATCAAGCTGATGCAGGGCGACACCCTGACCTCCAAGCTCAAAAAGGCAAAGGGCCGCGCCGGGGGCAGCCTGTACACGCGGCTGATCTATCTGAACATGCGCACGGATCTCAAGCGCGTGATCGTCACGATCGTCAGCGTCGCGGGCTGCTGCATCCTGCTGATGATCGGCTTTACGCTCAAGTACTCCCTCTCGCGCGTCGGCGAGCGCCAGTTCGATCAGATCATCGCCTACGACCTGCGCCTGCTCTACGACGCGGACGACGAGGACGCGGCCGATCCGGTGCCGGCGCTGGAGAAGGCGCTGCGGGACCAGGGCGCGGAGTTTCTGCCGGTCTATTACGAGGACCGCAGCTTCTCGTCCGGCAACCAGATCAACGCCTGCACGCTGATCGTCGCCCCCGCGGATCGGATCGGGACGTTCTACTGCCTCCGGGATGTGAAAACGAAGGAGGTCCTGACGCTTCCGGAGAGCGGCGTTCTGATCCCCCTGCGCATGCAGGAGGTCTTCGGCATCGGCCCGGGCGACGTCTTCCAGCTCAACGACAGCGAGCTGATGCCCTGCGACGTGCAGGCCGCGGGCATCTTTGAAAACTACTTCTCCCTCATGGCCGTCTGCTCGCCGGAGGCTTACAAAGCCTTCAGCGGCGAGGCGGCAGAGGACAACTGCTTCCTCGTCCGCCTCAACGGGGCCGACCCCGCGGCGCTGGAGAAGGCGGTCTCGAAGCTGCCGGGCTTCGTCTCCCTCGACGACGCGAAGGCCGACCGCGCGCGCTTCGTCTCCCTGACGAAGGTGCTCAACCTCGTCATCGTCGTAATGATCGCCATGTCGGGGCTGATGGCCTTCTTCATCCTGCTCAACCTTTCCAACACCTTCATCACGCAGCGCAGCCGCGAGCTGACCATCATGCGCATCAACGGCTTCACCACCGGCGAATGCAAACGCTACGTGGCCTTCGATCTGGCGGTCACGACCGTGCTGGGCATCGTGCTCGGCCTCGTCGTCGGGGCCTGGCTGGGCTACCGCGTCACCCTGCTGATGGAGCAGCCGAATATCATGTACGTGCGCGATCCCGATCTGCGCTCCTTTGTGTTCTCGTTCATCTTCACGGCGCTGATCTCCGTCGGGATCAATTCCCTGGCCCTGCGCAAGATCAAGCGTCTGAAGCTTTCGGATCTCGCCTGAGCCGGGCACCGCCCGTCGACACACACGAACGAAGGTGATCGCCGATGAAAAAAACGCAGCTGCTGGACGCCTGCCGCAATATCCGCAAGGAGCTCGTGGCCTGGCTGTCGATCATCATCATCGGCCTGCTGGCGACAGTCTCCTACCTCGGCATCACCTACTCGGCCGCGACGCTCAAAAAGGACGCGCTGCGCTTCTTCAATTCCAACGGGCTGTGGGATATCGAGCTGAGCTCCACGCTGCTGCTGGACGGGGAGGATCTGGAGGCCGTCCGGGCCCTGCCGGGCGTCGCCGGGGCGGAGCCCGTCTGGACGATCGACGCCAGACTCCGCAGCGGCGGCAGCGATACGAACGTCGCCCTGATCAGCCGCCCGGATACGATCTCCCTCCCGACCCGCGTGCAGGGGCGTCTGCCGGCCGCGGCGGATGAATGCGCCGTGGAAAAGGCGCTTGCGGACAGCCTGGGGCTCCGGATCGGACAGCGGATCAGCCCGGAGGCCAGGGCCGTCTCGGGCATCGAGCCGCTGCGGGAAAAGGACTTTGTCATTACCGGCATTTTTCAGACGCCGGACCATATCACCTCCATGGTCGCGTCCACGCCCTATATCCTCGTGCAGGCGGACAGCTTCAACCTGGAGGGGCTCGGCGGCGCCTTCATGAAGATCCGCCTCCGCGTGGAGGACGCGCCGGAGGACCGCTACAGCGACGCCTACCTGGACGCGGTCAAGCCGGTGGAAGACGCGCTCTCCGCCATGGCCGCGGAGCGCGCACCCCTGCGCCGGGAGAAGCTCCGCGCCGCAAACGAGGCGCAGCTGGACGAGGCGCAGCGGCAGCTGGACGAGGCCCTGGAGAAGATCCGTCAGGGACGCGTCGAGCTGGACAGCGGTTGGCGCCAGGTCGAGGAGGCGTCGGAAAAGCTCGGCGCCGGGAAGGATCAGCTCGATTCCGGCCAGACGGCCCTGCGGGACGCCGAAGAGCAGATCCGGCATTACGCGGAGATCATACGCGGCTTGAAGGAAAAGGGCGTCGACTGGGCCGAGGAGAACATCGGGCCGGATGATCTGCCCCCCTTCCTCCCCATCGACTATGCCGCCTTCCTGGAGCTGCTTCACTCAACGCCCGACGAGGCGATCGACTGGCTCGTCGAGCTCGCGGAAACCCAGCTCAAGCGCTACGGCGCCGAGCTGGAGGCGGCCAGGCTCCTCTGGTACGGCAGCGGCGAGGAATACCTCGACGCGCTGACGAGGTACGAGCAGGGGCTCAGGCAGCTTCGGGAGGGCGAGGAGGAGCTGGCAAGGGCCCAGGCCCAATGGGACGAGGCCGACCGCAGGGTCCGGGAGGGCCGGGCGCTGCTGGACGCGATCGGCGAGGGCCGCTGGGTCGTGCTCGACAACAGGAGCAACGGCGGCTTCCTGTACGCCGAGGCCAACGCGAGCAAGCTCTCCTCGCTGAGCATGTCCTTCTCCATGATCTTCCTGGTCGTCGGCGCGCTGGTCATCTACGCCACCATCGGCCGCATGGTCGAGCAGCACCGCAGCCTGATCGGCGCGACCAAGGCCATGGGCCTGTACAACCGCGAGGTCTTTGCCAAATATCTCTTCTTCGCATGCAGCGCGGTGCTGCTGGGCGTCGGGCTCGGCATCCTGATCGCCTGCTTCCCGCTGCAGCGCACCATCCTGGATTCGTACGAAAAGCTTCTGAACTACGGGACGGGGACGCGCAGCTTCCTGCCGCTGGAGACCGGGCTCGTCGTCGCGGGCGCGTTCGCGATCTCCGTCGTCGCCGTCTATCTGGGCTGCGGACACCTGCTCCGCCTGCCGGCGATCCAGCTCATGCAGAACGCGGTGAACGGGGGCACGCAGAAGTCCGCCCGCAGATCGGCGCGGAGGAGCCTGTTTTACCGGCTGGTCTTCCGGAACATGCGCACGGACTGGAGCCGCGTCCTGGTCACGATCATCAGCATCGCCGGCGGCTGTGCGCTGATGACGGTCGGCTTCACGCTCCGCTACGGCATCAGCGGGGTGCCGGGCCGACAGTTCGGCGGCATCCTGCGCTATGAGGCGGAGGTCTTCTTTGATGCGGGCGAGCATCCCGACGCGGCCGCCCGGATCGAAGAGCTCCTCGACCGGTACGGCCTGCCCCATATCCCGGTTTCGAAAACGGACAGTATTTTCGAGGTGGACGAGTCGCTCTCCAACGCGACGCTGATCGCGGCGGAAAAGGGCTCGATGGACGGCTATTTCGCCCTCGCCTCCCTGGACGGCGGAGAAACGCTCGAGCTGCCGGACAGCGGCGCCCTGGTGCCCAGACGCTTCTGGGAGTATTACGGCATCGGCCCCGGCGGGAGCGTGGCGGTCTACAACAGCGACCTGTCCCTCAACCTGCTGAAGGTCGCCGGCGTGTTCGAGAACTATTACGGACAGCTCTTCTTCCTCACGCCCCAAAGCTACGAGGAGGCCTTCGGCACGGCGCCGACGCCCAACTGCTTCTTCGTCAAAACGGAGGGCATGCCCCTCGATACGCTGCGGGAGGCGCTCTCGGGCGTGCAGGGCCTTGTGAAGGTCAGCGACGCCTGTGCCGAGCGGACGATGATCGAGCAGTTCACGGCCTCGCTCAACCTGGTCGTGTGGCTCATGCTCTTCATCGCGGGCATGATGGCCTGCTTCATCGTGGCAAACTTCACCCTGACCTATATCCAGCGCAAGACCAGAGAGCTGACCATCATGCGCATCAACGGCTTCTCCACGCGTGAGTGCGTCCGCTATTCGGCCCTGGACCTCGTCGTCACGACGATACTCGGGACGCTGCTCGGTCTGCTGGTCGGCAGCTTCCTGGGCCGCGCGATCCTGAGCACCACCGAGACGCCCTATATCCAGATGATCCGCGAGCCGGCGGTGCAGACCTATCTCTACGCCGCGCTGATCACCTGCGGCTTCTCCGTGTTCACCAACGGCTTCGCCCTGCGCAGGATCAAGCGTCTGAAGCTGTCGGATCTGGCATAGAGCAAAACGCCGGGGGGCGGGCCTTTCGGCCCGCCCCCCGGCGTTTTCTTATTTTATCTCGCGTGGATGTTGATGAACTCGGCCTTGAGCTTGGAGTACATGATCTTCTGGCTCGAGTACAGGCCGAAGTAGCCCGAGAGCATGTAGGCGATGCCGCAGGCGAGGGCGAAGTACAGCAGCGCCTCTGAGCCGAAGAGCTCCACCGACAGCAGGATCGAGGCCAGCGGGCAGTTGACCGCGCCGCAGAACACGCAGACCAGGCCGATCGCCGCGGCGAAGCCCGCCGGGATGCCCAGCAGCGCGCCGGCCACGCAGCCGAAGGTCGCGCCCACGAAGAAGCAGGGGACGACCTCGCCGCCCTTGTAGCCGCTGCCGAGGGTCACGGCGGTGAAGACCAGCTTCCAGAAAAAGGCGTCCGGCCGGGCGGCGCCGTCCTCGATGGCGCGGGTGATCACGTCCATGCCCGCGCCGTTGAACTCCGTCGTCCCGAGCACGAGCGTCAGCGCCGCGATGACGCAGCCCCCGACGACCACACGCAGGAAATCGTTGGGGATCAGCCTGCGCAGCAGGTGGTCCGTCTGGTGCATCGCCAGGCAGAACAGGATGCTCAGCACCGAGCACAGCACCGCCAGACCCGCCACGCGCAGCACCATCGCCCAGTGCACCGGACAGGCCGCCAGGACAAAATGCTCGGGCGCGATGCCGAAGAGCGCCGCGATCTGCAGCGCGGTCAGCGCGGCGACCAGGCAGGGCACAAAGGCCGAGTAGTACAGCACGCCCACGGAGATGACCTCCAGCGCGAAGACCGTGGCGGTCAGCGGCGTGCCGAAGAGCGCCGCGAACACCGCGCTCATGCCCGAGAGCGTCGCGATGCGCATGTCCTTCTCGTCAAGGCGGAACAGCCGCCCGGTAAAGTTGCCGAGACTGCCGCCGATCTGCAGGGCCGCGCCCTCGCGTCCGGCGCTGCCGCCGCACAGGTGCGTGAGCGCGGTGGACAGATAGATCGTCGGGACCAGGGCCAGCGGCACCCGCTCACCGAGCTGGATGGAGTCGATGATGGTGTTGGTGTTTTTGTTCTCCGTGTGGAACAGATGGTAGATCAGCCCGATGCACAGCCCCGCGCAGGGCAGCATATACAGCATCCACGGGTGCGCTGTGCGGAAGGCCGTGGCGTGGCTGACGCTCAGGTGGAAGGCGGAGCCCACCAGCCCGCCCAGCGTGCCGGTGAAAAGGGCGATCAGCACCCACTTGAGAAAGCCGAGCAGAAAGCGCAGCGCCTCTCCGGACTCCTGCTTGAAAGAGGACATGGTCAAAGCCTCCGGTCGTTGGATTCCAAGTGCACAGTATAGTACGGCGCGCCGAAAAAATCCAGAAAAAAGTGTGGAGAGCGGAGTGTGAAGAGTGAAGTTGGAGTATCCGCTTCGCGGATGATTATCATTGCGCCGCAGGCGCTCCATAATTCCGCTCTCCACTCTCAAAACTCCACTCTTAACCGAACGGACACGCCCCGGTAAACCGGGGCGTGTCCGTTCGTTTACGGGCAGATCACTCTGCGAACTTCGCGCGGATGCTGCGCATGTAGAACAGCATGCCGACGATGCAGGCTGCGCCGATCACGAGGCAGAGCAGCCAGCTGTGCACGAAGCCCGCGATCAGGTAGCACACAAAGCTGACGCCGGCCACGGTGAGGGCGTAGGGCAGCTGCGTGGAGACGTGGGCGATGTGGTTGACGTTCGCGCCCGCGGAGGCCATGATCGTGGTGTCGGAGATGGGCGAGCAGTGGTCGCCGCAGACGGCGCCGGCCAGGCACGCGGAGATGCCGATCATCAGCAGCTCGGGGTTATTGGAGAAGACGGGCAGGACGATCGGGATCAGGATGCCGAAGGTGCCCCAGCTCGTGCCGGTGGAGAAGGCCAGGCCCAGGGCCACGAGGAAGATCACGGCGGGCAGCAGCGAGAACAGGCCCGCGGCCGCGCCCTCGACCAGACCCGCGACATAGTCGGCGGCGCCGAGCATGCCGGTCATGTTCTTGAGCGTCAGCGCGAAGGTGAGGATCAGCATGGCGGGCACCATGGCGACGAAGCCCTTGGTGATGCAGTCGGTGGCGTCCTTGAAGCTGATGACGCGGCGGCAGAGCAGATAGACGAAGGTCAGGATCACGGCGACGATGCTGCCCCAGGGCAGGCCGACGGAGGCGTCGGTGTCGGCGAAGGAGTCGATCAGGCTCGCGCCGTCCCAGAAGCCGCCGATGTACATCATGCCGATGATGCAGGAGACGATCAGCAGGATCACGGGGACGAGCATGTCCCAGATGGAGGCGCGGGGGACGTCGACCTCCTCGTCGTTGCCGAGGGAGCCGAGCTCGCCGGTCTGCAGGGCGCGCAGCTCGGCCTTGGCCATGGGGCCGTAGTCGATGCCCAGCACGGAGATGGCGATGACGAACACGATGGTCAGCAGGGAGTAGAAGTTGTAGGGGATGGCGCGGATGAAGAGCTGGATGCCGCTGATGCCGGAGCCCAGATCCTGCGCGGTGGCCGAGACGGCGGCCGCCCAGGAGGACACGGGGGCGATCATGCAGATCGGGGCGGCGGTGGCGTCGATGATGAAGGCCAGCTTCTCACGGGAGATCTTGTGGCTGTCGGTGACGGGGCGCATGACCGAGCCGACGGTCAGGCAGTTGAAGTAGTCGTCGATGAAAATCAGCACGCCCAGCAGGAAGGTGGCGAGCAGGGCGCCGGTGCGGGTGTGGACGCGCTTGACGGCCCAGCGCCCGAAGGCCGCGGAGCCTCCCGCCGCGTTGACCAGGGCGACCATGATGCCCAGCAGCACCAGGAACATGAAGATGCCGGCGTTCCAGCCGTCGGCGATGGCGCCGATGAAGCCGTCGTTGATCATGGCGTCGAGAGAGGCGACGGGGTTGAAGCCGCCGACAAAGAGCGCGCCGACAAGGATGCCGACGAACAGAGACGAGTACGTCTCCTTGGTGATCAGCGCCAGGACGATGGCGACGATCGGGGGCACGAGAGCCCAAAAGGTTCCGGACATGTGCGTTTCCTCCTGAATAAAAAAATCATGAACAGAGCATTTTCTGTCCATGACCGCGGGAAACCCCAAAAGTCTGACAGCGCTCCGCTTTCGCGACAGTCCGCCGGATATTCTCCGACGACCCAGATGCACCCGCCCGGGAAGGCCTGGCGCTCTTCGGCAGCCTCCCCTTTCACCCCTGCGATTCCCGTCGCTTTCCCGGGGCTACTGATGTCGGCCGCGCCTCTATCATGCTTTGTTCAATTCAAGCACATTATAGCGTCTTTTCCGCCTCTGTCAAGACAACGGCTTCAAATCGTTACAAATTTGTGAATTTTCCCATAAGAAGCGCTGCCGCGGTACCGGATTCTCTGTGAAAGCTGATGATAAATCGGGAAAAATGCGGAAAAAACTGCACAAATACAAAAATAATCATTGACCTTGCGCGCGCGCTGTGCTATAGTACACATTACCTGTCGGACGAGAGGTTTTCTTTTTGCGCGCCTTTTTGCGCGCAGACTCCCGTTCCATACAGGGAGGCAATGCCCGCATACCGCGCGGGTAAATAAAATAGGAGGTGCCGAAAGAATGGCTGCAGGCGCAAGAGTAAAAATCACACTCAGATGCGATGAATGCAAGCAGAGGAACTACAACACGGTCAAAAACAAGAAGAACACGTCCGACCGTTTGGAGCGCAGCAAGTACTGCCCCTTCTGCAGAAAGCACACCAAGCATGTCGAGACCAAGTGACGACGGAAAGGAAGCGTAACAATGGCTGAAGAAAAGAAGGTCAACGCCGCACCCGCGAAGGCCGCCGTCGCCGTCAAGAAGGAGGACGTGAAGCTCACGTTCTTCCAGAAGGCCGGCAAATGGTTCCGCGAAATGAAGAGCGAGTTGAAGAAGGTCATCTGGCCCACGCCCAAGGCGCTGAGGAACAACACGCTCATCTCCGTCGGCATGATGGTGGTTTCCGCAGTGGTGATCTGGGGCTTTGATCAGATCGCCACGGCTCTGGTCAGACTCATATTCCTTCTGGGTTGAGCACCATGGCCGAAGAAGCGAAATGGTATGTCGTTCATACCTATTCCGGGTATGAAAACGCAGTCGCCGCCGCGGTGATGAAGGCGGCGGAAAACCGCAGGATGACGGACCTGATCAAGGAGGTCAACATCCCCATGGAGACCGTGACCGAGATCACGGACGCCGGCGAGAAAACCGTCGAGCGCAAGGTCTTCCCGGGATACGTGCTGGTCAAGATGATCCTCACGGATGACAGCTGGCACCTGGTTCACAACGTCCGCGGCGCTACCGGCTTCGTCGGGTCCGACGGCAAGGCCGTCCCCCTCACGGAGCAGGAGATCTACGATCTCGGCGTCGAACGCCGGGAGATCGTCGTCGGCTACGGCGTCGGCGACGAGGTCAAGGTCATCGACGGGCCGCTGTCCGGCTTCCTCGGTACGGTCGAGGAGCTGGAGCCCGAGAAGGACCGCGTCCGCGTCGTGGTCTCCATGTTCGGCCGCGAGACTCCGGTGGATCTGGAGCTCGACCAGGTCGAACCCATCAAAGAATAATAAGAAAGAGGTGCTCAAACAGTGGCACAGAAAGTAGTTGGATACGTCAGATTCCAGGTCCCGGCCGGCAAGGCCACCCCGGCGCCCCCCGTCGGCCCCGCGCTGGGCCAGTACGGCGTCAACATCGGTCAGTTCACCAAGGACTTCAACGAGCGCACCAAGGGCGATATGGGCATGATGATCCCCGTCGTCATCACCGTGTACTCCGACCGCAGCTTCACCTTCGTCTGCAAGACTCCTCCTGCCGCCCTTCTGATCAAGAAGGCCTGCGGCATCGAGACCGCTTCCGGCGTGCCCCAGAGAGACAAGGTCGCGACCATCAGCAAGGAAGATGTCCGCAAGATCGCCGAGCAGAAAATGCCCGACCTCAACTGCACCGACATCGAGTCCGCCATCAGCATGATCGCCGGGACCTGCCGCTCCATGGGCGTCGTCGTCGGAGACTGAGCCCGAGGCTCAAAAACGTGGGAGGATAATTGCTTCTCCGGGAGCAATTCTCAATCCGCCTCAACCACATTTTTAGGAGGAAAACAAATTGTTTAGAAGTAAAAATTACAAAGAGAGCGCAAAGCTCATTGAGAAACAGAACCTCTACGAGCCCCAGGAGGCTCTGAGCCTGGTCTGCCAGGCCAGCAAGGCCAAGTTCGACGAGACCGTCGAGCTGCACGTCAAGCTCGGCGTCGACGGCCGTCACGCCGACCAGCAGGTCCGCGGCGCCATCGTGCTGCCCAACGGCACCGGCAAGTCCGTCCGCGTC
>JAILNC010000049.1 GCA_024691985.1 Oscillospiraceae bacterium
TGAAATCCCTGGGTTAAGGAGGTATGGCTGAATGAATCCGAAGAAACAGTTTACCGAAGGCCTCATTACCAACAACCCCGTCCTTGTCCAGCAGATCGGCATGTGCGCCACCATGGCCATCACGACGACGCTCTTCAACGGCGTGGGCATGGGCCTGTCCGTTCTGATCATCCTCACCTGCTGCAACGTCGTCATCTCCCTGATCCGCAAGATCATCCCCGGCGAGATCCGTCTGGCGATCTTCGTGGTCGTCATCGCGACCTTCGTCACCATCGTCGACCTGATGCTGCAGGCCTTCGTCCCCGCGCTGAGCGAGGCGCTCGGCGTGTTCATCCCGCTGATCGTCGTCAACTGCATCATCATCGGCCGCGCGGAGGCCTTCTGCCAGAAGATGCCCGTCGGCGCGTGCTTCCTGGACGGTATCTTCCAGGGCCTCGGCTACACCTGCGTGCTGGTCATCATGTGCGTGGTGCGCGAGTTCCTCGGCGCCGGCCGCTTCGGCGGCGGCCTGATCGACGTGGCCAACGGCTTCCGCTTCACGCTCGACGGCACGGGCGCCGGCATCCAGATCTTCCCCGAGGAGTACGGCGCTTCCATCCTGTCCCTGCCCTTCGGCGGCTTTCTGACCCTGGGCATGCTGATGGCCGTGATGCAGTACGCGCTGAAGAAGAACGAGAAGAAAAAGGCGCAGAAGGCCAAAGCGGCGGAAGAAGAGGGAAAGGAGGCTGACGAATAATGCTTGCGAATATCATCACGATCGCCCTGGGCGCGATCCTGATCAACAACTTCATCTTTTCCCAGTTCCTCGGCATCTGCCCCTTCCTGGGCTGCTCCAACAAGGTCGACACCGCGTTGGGCATGGGCCTCGCGGTCGTGTTCGTCATGGGTCTGGCCTCGGCCATCTGCTGGGTCATCAACGAGTACATCCTCGTCGCCCTGGGGCTCGAGTTCCTGCAGACCCTGGCCTTCATCCTGGTCATCGCCTCGCTGGTCCAGTTTGTCGAGATGTTCCTGAAGAAGTCCGTCCCCTCGCTCTACTCGGCGCTGGGCATCTACCTGCCCCTGATCACCACCAACTGCGCGGTGCTCGGCGTGGTGCTGCTCAACGTCCAGAACAAGTACAACTTCATCGAGTCCCTGATCTACGGCATCACCGGCGGCATCGGCTTCCTGCTTGCCATCGTGCTCTTCGCCAGCGTGCGTGAGCGTGTGGAGTTTGCCGACTATCCCGAGTGCTTCCAGGGCTTTGCCATCTGTCTTGTCTCGGCGGCGCTCGTGGCCCTGGCCTTCATGGGCTTCAGCGGCATGTCCATTCCGCTGTAAGGAGGGTTGAGAGAATGAGAACAATTCTGCTTTCCATTCTGGTCCTCGGCGTTCTGGGCGGTCTGTTCGGCGCGCTGCTGGCCTTTGCCTCGAAGATCTTCCACGTGGAGGTCGACCCCAAGCAGGCCGCGGTGCGCGAGGTCCTGGCCGGCGCCAACTGCGGCGGCTGCGGCTATCCCGGCTGTGACGGCTACGCGGCTGCGGTCGCGAAGGGCGAAGCCCCCTGCAACCGCTGCGTGGCGGGCGGCCCGGAGACGGCAGCCAAGGTGGCCGAGATCATGGGCGCGGCAAACGACGCGGCCGAGAAGATGGTCGCCTTCGTGCCCTGCTCCGGCGGGGCCGGACATGCCGAGATGCGCTTCAACTACAACGGTCCGCAGGACTGCCAGGCCGCCATGCTCTTCGGCGGCAAGAGCAACAAGCTCTGCACCTTCGCCTGCATCGGCCTCGGCAACTGCGTGCGCGCCTGCCAGTTCGACGCCATGCACATCGTCGACGGCGTGGCGAAGGTCGACCGCTCGAAGTGCGTCGGCTGCGGCGCCTGCGTGGACATCTGCCCCAAGAGCATCGTCAGGCTCATCCCCGAGAGTCAGAAGGTCATGCCCGCCTGCTCCAACAAAGACAAGGGCGCGGCGGTCATGAAGATCTGCTCCGTGGGCTGCATCGGCTGCATGAAGTGCCAGCGCGAGTGCCCGGAACAGGCCATCACCGTCAAGGACTTCCTCGCCTCGATCGACCCGGCCAAGTGCGTACAGTGCGGCCACTGCGCAGAGGTCTGCCCCCGCCACATCATCGAGAAGCTCTGATCCGAATACATACAAACGCAGAGGGTCCCGCGGCGAAAGCCGCGGGACCCTCTGCGTTTGGCGCATGATATCTGTCAGTTTTGATACTCGGTGTAGTTCGGATTCCAGTCGACGAGGTCGGAGAGGGGGTAGAGCAGCTGCTTCGAGGAGCTGTAGAGGTGATAGATCCCGTACTGTCCGCAGAAGCTGAGCTCCGCGCCGGCGGCCTCCGCCTCCTGCAGGATGCCCGCCTTCAGCTCGACGTCGTCGAAGACGAAGAGCGCGCGCTTGTAATCTTCAAAATGGTAGATGTCGCGGATGTTGATATAGGGGGAAATCTTGAACGGGATCTCAGACTGCCAGCAGCCCGCGATCAGCTTCCCGTCGGAGCAGACGGCGATGTTCGGCGCGGAGAGCGACTGTTCCCCGTAGATCAGATCGAAGCCGTTTTCGAGGGCGTAGCGGCATGCGGCCTCGCCGTCGGTTTCGCCGGGGGCGGTGACGAAAGCCACGTCCTCCTTGTAGCTGAAATAGAGATTCGCGGCGCAGAGGACGAGCAGCGCGGCTGCGAGCGCACGGAGCAGACGCGGTGAGACCCGCCGCGCGATCAGCACGAGCGACAGGGTGGGCAGGAAATACAGCGGGAAGAGATAGATGGCGCGCAGGCTCACGCTGGTGACGAAGAAGGCGGCGAGCACGCCGAGACAGGCGATCAGGCTGTGCAGCCAGAAGCAGGCGTCCGCCCCGCCCTCCGCCCTGCGCCGGATCAGCAGCCAGGCGGCTCCCAGCACGAGTCCTGCGCAGAAGAGGAACATCAGCAGGAAAAAGAGGTGCCCCTCTCCCCTGAGAGTATAGGCAAAGCCGCTCACCGTGGTGAAAGCCGCGCGCACCTCGCGCAGCTTGTCGCCCACGGACCCGCCGGCGAAGACCGACGCGCCGGTATAGATGGTATGCTTGCGGGCGGGGAGAAAACGCGAGGCATAGAGGCCCAGCACGTTGGCCGCCGTGTAGGCGGCGGTGCGCAGCAGCGGCCTGCGGCTGTCGGCGTCGAACAGCGGCAGCCGTTTCCGGAGCCGATCCAGCAGGCGCAGCCCCTCCAGACACAGCAGGGGCAGCACGGTGACGGCGGTCTGCCGCGGACTCTGCAGGCCGGAGCAGAAGCACAGCGCCAGCGCGGTCAGCAGCGCCGGGAGCCGGCGCCGCCCGTCGATCCGGGCGCGCGCATAGTCGCCCAGCGTCACGAAATTGGCGACGGCATAGCAGGCGTAGAAGCTGCACATGACGTAAAAGAGCTGCACGCCGTCCTCCCGGCGGATCGCGCCCGCGCCGAAGAAGAGGCCCACCGCCGCGAGCAGCGCCGCCGCACGCGGGAGAGGCCGTTCGGTGAAGGGGCGGAGCATCCAGTCGAAGCTGAGCAGCAGCAGCAGCGACATGCAGGTCGTGGCGATGGCCATGGCCGTGTTCATGCTGCCTGTGAGTCCGTAGAACAGCGCGGCGAGCGAGGGCGTGGCGATCACGTAAAGCTGGTTGCCGAAGAGGAAGCGCTTGGGAAACAGCGTCCCCTCCTCCCACATGAGCCGCGCCGCGAGCGTGTCCTCATACATATCCGCGGTCGCAAGCCTTGCAAAGCCGTGAAAGTCGGCGAAGGCGTAGAGCGCCAGATAGGCCAGCAGGACCAGCAGCAGCAGGACCGTCAGCACGGATTCGGTTTTTCGGTTTTCAACGCTTTGCCGCATAGACAGACTCCTTTGCCTGAAAACGCCCCCAGTTTACCCCGCGGCAGGGGAAAAGTCAAGCGCGCCGCCATTGACGAACGCCGCGCGAGCCGTTATACTGGCTGTGTGAAATAAAAAACGATGGAGATTCATTATGCTGACTGTCAACGATCTGTCCATGCAGTTCGGGCCCAGCGTGCTGTTCTCGCGCGTCGATCTGCAGTTCACGGCGGGCAACTGCTACGGCATCATCGGCGCCAACGGGGCCGGAAAGTCCACCTTTATCAAGATCCTCTCCGGCGAGCTGGAGCCGACGAGCGGCAGCGTGACGCTTGATCCGAAGCGCCGCATGTCGGTGCTCAAGCAGAACCAGAGCCTGTATGACGACTACACCGTGCTCGACGCCGTCATCATGGGCAATCCCCGCCTCTACGAGTGCGGAAAGGAGAAGGACGCGATCTACGACAAGCCGGATTTCAGCGACGCCGACGGCATACGCGCGGCCGAGCTGGAGGAGGAGTTTGCCGAGCTCGGCGGCTGGGAGGCCGAGAGCGACGCGGGCAGGCTCCTGCCGGGGCTGGGCGTGGACGTGAGCCTGCACGGCGATCTCATGCGCGACACCGACCCGCGCATCAAGGTCAAGGTCCTGCTGGCCCAGGCCCTCTTCGGACGCCCGGACGTCATCCTGCTCGACGAGCCCACCAACAACCTCGACCTGTTAAGCGTCGTCTGGCTCGAGGATTTCCTCATGGACTACGAGGGCACGGTTCTGGTGGTCAGCCACGACCGCTACTTCCTCAACGACGTGTGCACCCACATCGTCGACATCGACTACGGCAAGATCAAGATGTACGTCGGCAACTACGATTTCTGGTATGAATCCAGCCAGCTCATCCAGAAGCTCATCCGGGACCAGAACAAGAAGGCCGAGCAGAAGATCCAGGAGCTGCAGACCTTCATCGCGCGCTTTTCCGCCAACAAGTCCAAGTCCCGGCAGGCGACGTCCCGCCGCAAGCTGCTCGACAAGATCACCGTGGAGGAGCTGCCCGCCTCCGGACGCCGCTACCCCTGGGTGGGCTTCAAGGCCAACCGCGAGCCGGGGAAGGACCGCCTCTTTGTGACCGAGGTCTCCAAAACCGTGGACGGCGTGAAGCTCCTGGACAACGTGAGCTTCATCGTCGGCCGGGACGACAGGATCGCCGTGCTCGGCAAGAACGAGCTCGCCGTCACGATGCTTTTCAAGATCCTCATGGGCGAGGAGGAGCCGGACTCCGGCACGGTCAAGTGGGGCGCGAGCATCGAGCCCGCGTACTTCCCCAAGGACCACAACAGCTTCTTCGACGGCTGCGACTATGACCTGATCGACTGGATGCGCCAGTTCTCCGAGGACAAGCGGGAGAGCTATCTGCGCACCTTCCTCGGGCGCATGCTCTTCTCCGGGGACGATGTGTATAAGCCGGTGAAGGTCCTCTCCGGCGGGGAGAAGGTGCGCTGCATGCTCTCGCGCATGATGCTCTCGGGCGCGAACTTCCTCCTGCTCGACCAGCCGACCAACCACCTCGATCTGGAGAGCATCGCCGCGCTGAACAACGGGCTGGAGGCCTTCAAGCACAACATCCTCTTCTCCTGCCACGACCACCAGCTCACCCAGACCGTGGCCAACCGCATCCTCGAGATCACCGACGACGGCCTCATCGACCGCCGCTGCAGCTTCGACGAATACATGCACATCAGCGGGGAGCCCGCCGCGCGCGGATAGAGAGGTTTAAAAAGAAAAAACGGCGCTCAGAGCTGAGCGCCGTTTTGGCGGATGAAATTACTTGCCGAACTTGAAGGTCTGGATGGCGAGGTTCAGGATCGCGTCCACATCCTCGGTCTGGCCCTCGAGGGCGCTGGAAGTGTAGACAGCCACGTCGCCGCCCTTGAGATTCTCGGCCCAGTAGACGCTGCGGACATTCCCGCCGGCTTCCTTGT
Organism: Oscillospiraceae bacterium; assembly: GCA_024691985.1. GTDB lineage: Bacteria > Bacillota > Clostridia > Oscillospirales > Oscillospiraceae > Limivicinus. The sequence goes on from JAILNC010000049.1 coordinate 5,798, forward strand.
CCTTGTAGGTGAAGCTGATGTAGTAGAGGTCACGGTCGGCAAGATCGTACTTCTTGGGCTCGCCCGCTTTGGTAACCATGTTCTTGCCCTTCTCGGCCTCGACGCCCTCGGCGAGGGTCTTCAGATAGGTGACGGCGTCGTCCGAGTTCTCCTGCAGATGCAGCGAGACGGTGCACTTGGGGATACCCTCGTCCTGACCGGCAAAGATGTCGATATTGCCGACAAGGTTCTCCATGGCGACATACTTGTCGCTGTCAAAGTTGATGCTGAAGCCCTGCAGCTCGCTGTACTTGGACACGATGCCGGAGCCGTCGGGGATGGCGTTCTCCGTCGGCGTGGCGATGCCCGGCTCTGCGGGCTGCG
>JAILNC010000059.1 GCA_024691985.1 Oscillospiraceae bacterium
GTGTGGTACTGGGCGTAGAGCATGATGACGCCGGCGAGGATCGCCGTCGAGCCCATGCAGCCGACGACCAGGTACTTGAAGGCGGCCTCGAGCGCGCCGTAGACCTTGGTGCGGAAGGCCGTCAGCGCGACCGCCGCGAAGGTCAGGATCTCCACCATGACGAACATGTTGAAGATATCGCCCGAGAGGACCAGGCCGAGCACGCCGCCCGCGAGCATGCAGTAGAGGGTGTAGTACTGGGGCACGCAGTCGTCGTGCACCATGTAGCGGATGGAGTAGAGGCAGGAGACGAAGACCGCGGTCGCGATCAGCAGGCCGAAGAAGAGGCTCAGCGCGTCGACCTCGAGCGCGATGCCGATGGCGTAGCCGCCGGCGATGGCGCGGTTGCCCATCCAGTAGGCGATGACCTCATTGCCGAGCATGACGGGCTTGACGAGACAGCAGAGGAAGAACAGGCTCAGGGCCGTGGCCAGCAGCGCGATCCAGGCGCGCACTCCGGCGGGGTTCTTGAGGTTCTTCGAGGGCTTGGTGCCGCAGGCCGCCACCACGAAGGCGCCGAGGAACAGCACCATGATCGAGTAGATCGGGAAGTGATGGTAGTCCATCAGATTCATCAGGTTCATCCTCTCAGCCTCCTTATCTCTCGGGTATCAAGCGTGCCGTAGGACTCCTTCATGCGGATGACCAGAGACATGGACATGGCCGTCACACAGGCGCCGATGACGATGCTTGTCAGCGTCAGGGCCTGCGGGATGGGGTCGACGAAGTAGCTGGCCTTCGTCAGCTCGCCCGCCGTGTACAGAGGCGCGGTGCCGCCGGGGTTGTAGCCCACGGAGATGATCAGCAGGTTCACGCCGTAATCCATGATGGACATGCCGATGACGGTCTTGACCAGATTGTACTTGGTCACGATGGTGTAGAAGCCGAGCACGATCAGGAAGAAAGAGCAGATGTAATTAAACGTAATCACTTACTTCACCTCTTTCTCGGATCTCTCCTGGAGCAGGCCCAGGAGCAGCAGGGCGATGGAGCCGACGCCGGTGATGACCTTGACGCCGACGGTGACGTTCATCCAGAAGATGGTGCCGGAGGAATAGAGCTCGCCGATCGCGCCGTGCTTGTAGAGGATGTTCTGCGCGAACTGCGCGCCGACCGCGACGCCCAGCATGCCGAGCGCCACGTAGAAGACGGAGGCCAGCGCCTCGGTCTCATGCAGCAGGTGGAAGGAGAAGGTCTCGATCGTGGTCTGGTAGCCGTGGCCGAAGAAGACCAGCAGCACGGCCGCCACCATCAGCACGCCGCCCTGGAAGCCGCCGCCCGGGGACAGGTGGCCGTGCAGGACGATGTACAGGATGTAGACCAGGCAGAGCGGGAGGACCTTGTCGCATCCGCAGCGCTGGATGATGTTCTTGATTTCGGGCTTATTCATCTTCCTTCTTCTCCTTTCCCGATTTCTTGAACAGGATCACGGCACTGCCGGTCACGGCGGTGATCAGGATGAAAGCCTCGCCCATGGTATCATAGCCACGGAAGTCGAAGACGATCGAGGTCACGTCGTTGACCGCATGCGCCTTGGCCAGGTCCTGCTGGACGATGGCGTCCGCAGCGCCCTGGGAGAAGGAATCGTTGTAGCTGTCGGGGTCCTGCTGGAGGTCGTAGACGCTCACCAGCGCGTCCTGGCCCTCATAGGTGCGCTCCATGCCGCCCATGATCACCGCGGAGTACACGCAGGCCACCAGGATCACGCCGAGGCAGACGTAGGTAAGCCACTTTTTCATTCTCCGTCTCCTCCCTTCATCTTGCGCAGGGCGACGATGAACACGATGGGCGTCAGCGCCGCGCCGACCGCCGCCTCGGAGATGGCCACGTCGGGCGCGTGCATGACGAGGAACGCCGCCGCGCAGAAGACGCCGGTCACGCCCAGGGCGATCACCGCGCTCAGCAGATTCTCAAAATGACAGGCGAGGACGGCCGAGATCACGAGACCGAGAACGATCACAACGTCGAGAATCGTTACAATACTCATTCAAAATCCCCCCTGTAGTCGTCGATTTCCATCTCTTTGTCGGGGCGGATGCCGTTTTTGTAGGCGCCCTTGGCGATCGCGTGCGCACCGACGGGGTTGATGGTGATGAGCAGAAGGCCGATCAGGATCACCTTGACGCCGGTGGAGACGCTGCCCATGATGCAGAAGGCATAGAGCGCGCCGCCGAGCACGACGCCCAGCACGCCGAGCGTCGACACGCAGGTGCTGGCCTGCATGCGGCAGAAGGTGTCGGGCATTTTCAGGATGCCCTTGGTGCCGGCCACGGCGAACACGAGGCCGACGGCGATCAGCACGTCAATGACGATACGCAGTGCCATACCTCATGCCCCCCTTTCCTTTTCCAGATACCGGGCCACAAGCATCGTGTCCACGATGCCGAGCATGGCGCAGATGATCGCGATGTCGAGGTAGATGCCGCGCCCCGAGAACAGGGAGTAGAGCACCATCGCGCAGCAGACCAGCACGTCCATGCTGTCCCCGGCCACCATGCGGTCGGCGGGGGTCGGGCCCTTCATCAGCCGGTAGAAGTTCAGCGCGGCGAGGAAGGCGTAGGCCACGGCGAAAATCAGCAGTTCCATCATATCGCTCATTGCCAGATCCTCCTTACCCATTTTTCCATGCGGCCCTTGATGATGTCGCCGGCTTTCTCGCGGTCGGTCTCGGCGACGTCGATCCAGTGGATGTAGTAGTAGCTCTTCCCGTCCTGCTCGGCGATATCCAGGGTGATGGTGCCGGGCGTGAGGGTGATGGAGTTGGCGAGCATCGCGCGGGCATAGTCGCCCTCAAGGTCGACGGGCACCTTCACGATGCCGGGGTTGACGTCGGTGCAGCCGCCGAAGCAGCGCTTTGCCACGTCCACATTGGCCTTGATGAGCTCGCCCAGGAAGACGAAAACGTAGACGAACAGCGCGCCGAATTTCGCCGGATTGAACAGCCAGAAGGGCTTCTCATGGATGAAGAATCTGGCAGACAGCAGAGCCGCCGCGAGGCTCACTACCGCTCCCGCCGCCAGCTCCTGCGCCTCAAAGCTCCAGGTGAGCAGAAGCCAGAAGCAAAAGCAGAGGAGGAAGGTAGAAATTACTGCGGGGAACTTGGTCTTGGGCAAGAGTATCCTCTCCTTTCCGGATTTCTTTACTACGTTGTTATTCGACCTTGAGACTGTCGACATAGAACTCCCGGCCGGCCGTCATCTTCAGGGCGGTGCCGCCGCATACGGGACAGCAGGCGCTTTTCCTGTCGACCTCGCCCTCATAGCCGCAGTCGCCGCAGCGGAAGACCGCGGGCACCGTCTCGAACACGAGCGCCGCGCCTTCGCAGCACGTGCCCTTCGAGGCGTAGGGGAAGAGGTCCACAATGTAGTCCGGCACGACGCCGGAGTATGCGCCGACCCTGAGACGCAGCTCCAGGGCCCGGGTGAAGCCCTGTTTTTTCGCCTCGGTCTCGACAAGGTCGATCAGGCTCCGCGTAAGCGCAAGCTCGTGCATCAGCGGTCGAGGCAGCTGAAGCAGGGATCGATGCTGGCGATGATGAGGCCGGCGTCGGCGACGGAGTTGTTGCGGAGCATGAAGGGCACCGTCGGGGTGTTCTTGAAGCTCGGCACATGGACGCTCAGGCGGTAGTTGTTGAAGCTGCCGTTGCCCACGACCATATGGGTCAGCTGGCCGCGCGGGGCCTCATGACGGCAGACGGCCACGCCCTTCTGGATCTTCTGCAGCTTGTTGCCGAGGTTGATCGGGGTGTCGGGCAGATTCTCCAGCGCCTGGCGGATGATCTTGATCGACTCGTAGCACTCGAGCGCGCGGACCACGACGCGGGCGAACACGTCGCCGCTGTCGACCACGGGGATGTCGAACTTGAAGTCGCCGTAGGAGCAGTAGGGCGAGTCGCGGCGGACGTCGACGTCCATGCCCGAAGCTCTGGCATGGGGGCCGACGGCGCCGATGCGGATGGCGTCCTCCTTCGGCAGCACGCCCACGCCCTTGGTGCGCAGCGCGATGGTCTTGTCGGTCAGGGCGATCTCGACGATACGGTCCATGGGCTTGAGCAGCGCGTCGCAGGCCTTCAGCAGGTCGCGCTTGAGATCGTCGTCGATATCGCGGCGGGAGCCGCCGATGGTGACCATGGCGTAGTTGACGCGGTTGCCGGTCAGCCGCTCGAGCAGATCCATGACGAGCTCGCGCTCATCCCAGATGTGCATGAACATGCTGTCGTGGCCGATGATGTGGCAGGCGATGCCCAGCCACAGGAAGTGCGAATGCAGTCTCTCGAGCTCGGCGGTGATGACGCGGATATACTCGCCTCTCTTGGGGACCTCGATGCCGTTGATCTGCTCGACGCACATCGCGTAGGTCAGCGCGTGGGAGTGGGAGCAGATGCCGCACACGCGCTCGACCAGCACGAGGGTCTGGATGGCGTTGCGCTCGGTGGCGAGCTTCTCGATGCCGCGGTGGTTGTAGCCTACGAAGACCTCGGCGTCCTGGATAATCTCGCCCTCGGTGTAGAGCTTGGCGTGGACGGGCTCCTCCAATGCGGGATGGTAGGGGCCGATCGGAATAATGTAGCTCATCTTATTCCTCCTTCCGGATGTTCTTCTCTACGAGCTCGGACAGAGGCGTGACCATGATATGGCCCCTGCCCTGGGTCTCCAGCATATCCTCGGGCAGGAAAAGCCGCTTGGACATGTCCAGACCCTCGAACTCGACGGAAAAGAGCTCATTGAGTTCGCGCTCCGGCCAGGCCGCAGCCTGATCGTAGATCTCACTGATGGAGGGGATGCTCATCTCGCCCACCACGTGATACGATTCGATGACAGGCTCGACGGAGTACTCGTAGGACACGTCCATCAGCCCCTCCTCATTGAGGAAGCCGTGGATCATCGCGAGGCCCACGCCGGCTTTGCGCATCTTCTCTGCGATCGGTACGACCTGGTCTTTGGAAATTTCGATTCTCTTGTATTCCTGCATACCTTTCACCTCTCTGTTATTGCAAATTTTCCTTTTTTATCAACAAAAACGAAACAGTGCATCGTATCAAGGTACAGACAAACCACTTGCACGTCATTCCGAGCCAGTGCGCACACTGGTGTGGGAATCCGCATCTCCCGGCGGCCAGCTTTGATATCGGCTATTCTTCAGGGAAAACGGATTGCCGCACCAGTGACGTCGGTCACTGGTTCGCAATGACGTGGAAGAGGGACCTTTGTCCGCTCTCTGAAACGAAACCGTATTTCGGTTTTTGACAGATTAACAAATGCGCGGCAGCTGCGCGCCGGTCAGCTTCTGGAGGATGCGCCTGCCGCCGAAGGCCGTCTCCATGACGAGCCGGCCGGGATAAGCCTCGCTGACCTCGCCGATGACCGCCGCGTCGCGGCCCTCCCCGGTTTCGCGCATGGCTTCGAGCACGCGCCCCGCGTCCTCCGCCGCGACGACGGCGAGGAGCTTGCCTTCGTTCGCGCAGTAGAGCGGCTCGAGCCCGAGCATGTCGCAGGCGGCGCGCACCTGCGGCCGGACCGGGACGGCCTCTTCCCGGATCACGACGCCGAGCGCCGTGCCCTCCACGAACTCGTTGAGCGTGGTGGCGACGCCGCCGCGCGTGGGATCGCGCAGCACCCGCACCGCGGCCCCGGTTTCCAGAATGCGCCTGCACAGGCCGTTCAGCGCGGCGCAGTCGGAGCGGAGCTCGCCCTGCATCATGCCGCTGCGCGCGAGCATGACCGCCGTGCCGTGGTCGCCCACCGTACCGGACACGAGCACCGCGTCCCCGGGGCGTATGTTTCTGGGACTCAGCCCCGGAAAGCGGACGAAGCCGATGCCCGCGGTGTTGATGTAGAGCTTGTCGCCCCGGCCCTTCTCGACCACCTTGGTGTCGCCGGTGACGATGCTCACGCCCGCCTTCTCTGCCTGCGCGCGTATGGATTCGACGATGCGCCGCAGGTCCGCAAGCGGCAGGCCCTCCTCGAGGATGAAGGACAGGCTGAGATATTTCGGCTCCGCGCCGCAGACGGCCAGATCGTTGACCGTGCCGCAGACCGAAAGCTTGCCGATGTCTCCGCCGGGGAAAAAGATCGGGTCGACCACGAAGCTGTCGGTGGAGAAGGCGAGCCTTTCGGCGCCGTCGAGGAGCGCGCCGTCGCCCAGCGCCTCGAGCACGCTGTTGCGGAACGCGGGGACCAGCAGCTCTTCGATCAGCCGCGCGGTCTTCTTCCCTCCGCTGCCGTAGTCAAGTGTGATGATCTCGTCCATATTTCAATCGCGCCGCAGGCGCTCCATCACTCCACTCTTCACTCTCCACACTCCACTCTCAAAGGACCCCCTGATACTTGTACGCCGCGGCGCAGGCGCCCTCGGAGGACACCATGCAGGGCCCCACCGGATCCTCCGGCGTGCAGGCCCTGCCGAAAAGCGGGCAGGCCTCCGGTCTGCGTCGGCCGGTGATGACCTCGCCGCAGCGGCAGGCCGTGGGCGGCTCCGCCTCCGCGTATCTGACCTGAAAGCGCTTCTCCGCATCGAAGCCGGAGAGCTCTTCTCTCAGTCCCAGACCGCTCGCCGGGATCGCCCCGAGACCGCGCCAGACGTCGCCGCGCGCCTCGAAGCAGCGGGCGATCATCCTTTGGGCCAGAACGTTGCCGTCGTGCGAGACGGCCCGGGGGTAGGCGTTTTCGATGCGGGGTTTTCCCTCTTTGATCTGCCGCAGCAGCAGGTACACCGCCAGCAGGATATCCTCGGGCTCGAAGCCCGCGACGACCCCGGGCAGATGAAACTCCGCCGGGAGGTACGCAAAGCCCCGCTCCCCGATGATCGTGGCCACATGGCCGGGGCAGAGGAAGCCGTCGATCTGAAAGCCGTCCAGCGCGATCAGGGCGCGCAGCGCAGGCTCCACCGTTTTGAGCATCGACCAGAGCGTGAAGTTCTTCGCGCCCTTCTCCTGCGCGGTCAGCACCGCGGCGGCGGTACCGGGGGCCGTGGTCTCGAAGCCGACGCCGAGGAAGACCAGCTGCTTTTCGGGGTGCTGCAGAGCCAGCTCCACCGCATCCACGGAGGAATACACGGTCTCGACCTGCGCGCCGAGGGCCCGCCTGCGCAGCAGGCTGTCCCCCGGGCGGCTGCCCGGAACGCGCAGCATGTCGCCGTAGCTGGCGAGGATCACGTCCTTCTCCATGCTCAGCTCGAGCACCGCGTCGATCACCTGCGGCGGCGTGACGCAGACCGGACAGCCGGGCCCGGACAGGAGCGAGACGTTTTCCGGCAGCATCGAGCGGATGCCCGAAGCCGCGATGGCCATGGTGTGCGTGCCGCAGACCTCCATGAGCCGGACTCTATCAACATCCAGCTCCGCGATCGCCGCGAGTAGCCGGTCGCGCTTTGCCTTATCCGAGGGCATGCCGCACCTCTTCCCAGGCCTCGAGATCCGCTTCCGCCTGCTCCTTCGGCAGGCGCTCGATGGCAAAGCCCGCGTGGACGATCACGAAGTCGCCGGGCTGCGGCGCGTCGATGAAATCGACTCGGATCTCCCGGCGCATGCCCATAGCCTCGCCGACCGCGGTATTGCCGTTTATTTCAATCAATTCAAGCGGAATTGCCAGACACATACGATAAATTACTCCTTATAGGCCCCCTTGCCTGAAGGGGGCTGTCAGCGCGAAGCGCTGACCGGGGGATTTGTCTCCCTCCTGTACAATCTCCCGGGGCACGCGGGCCGCCGAGAGCGTCGGCCCCTACGCGCGGCGAATCGCTTCCCGCGCGATCATCAGCTGGCCGAGAGCCAGACCCTCGTCATTGCAGGAGACCCGCCGGTGCCGGAGCACCCGGAAGCCCTCCGCCTCCAGCCGCTGCGGGAGCCGCGTCATCAAAAGCATATTCTGAAAGCTGCCGCCCGAGAGCGCCGCGGTATTGATCCCGCTCGCCTCCCTTGCCGCGAGGCACTGGCGCACAGCCATTTCGATCAAGGTGTTGTGGAATCTCGCCGCGATGCGTCCGACCTCGACGCCGCGTCTGCGGTCTTCCGCTATGGCGGCGATCATCGCCCGCCAGTCGAAGCGCAGAGGCTCGCCCTCCAGCACGATCGGATAGAGCCCGTCGTCTCCGGTCGCCGCGGCCTCGAGCAGGATCGCGCCCTGCCCCTCGTAGCTGCAGCGGGTCTTGACGCCGAGGATGGCGGCCACGCCGTCGAAGAGCCTGCCCATGCCCGAAGACAGGGGACAGTTGAAGCTCGCGGCAAGCATTTTCTCATACGCGGCCGCGTTCGGGATATCCCCCGTTTCGCAGCCCGCGTCATGGAGCAGGGCGAAGGCTGCGCGGTCGGTCTCTTCGGTGGCCCGGTCGCCGCCGATCAGCGGGATGGGGCGGACGGAGCCGAAGCGCGTGAAGCCCGCGTAATCGCCGATCAGGCACTCCCCGCCCCAGATCGTACCGTCGGTGCCGAGGCCGGTGCCGTCCCACACGAGGCCGACGACCCTTTCGTCAACGCCGTTGTCGGCCATGCAGGCGGCCAGATGCGCGTGGTGGTGCTGGACGCGGATGAGCGGCAGCCCCTCGCGCGCCGCCCTTTCGGACGCGTAATCCGTGGACAGATAGTCCGGGTGCAGGTCGCAGGCCAGGGCCCGGGGCGCGATGTCGAACAGGCGCTCGAAGTGGGCGATCTGCCCGGTATAGTTGGCCAGCGTCTCCATGTTCTTGAGGTCGCCGATGTGCTGGCTCATGAACGCGCAGGTCCCGCGGGAGAGGCAGAAGCTCGCCTTCTGCTCCGCGCCGCAGGCGAGGACGGGCGGCAGCTCCCGCCCGGTCTGGATCGGGAAGGGCGCATATCCGCGCGAGCGCCGGGCAAAGTATTCCTTCCCGCCGAGCACCCAGCACAGCGAATCGTCGCAGCGGGTCTGGATGTCCCGGTCGTGCAGGAGAAAGCCGTCCGCAACGCCCCGCAGCTCTTGCAGCGCCTCGTCGTTGTCCGCGAGCATCGGCGTGTCCGAGCGGTTGGCGCTGGTCATGATGAGCATGTCGATGTCCTCGCCGAAGAGGAGGACGTGCAGCGGCGTATAGGGCAGCATCACGCCGACGCGGCTGTTCTCGCTGATGTGCCAAAGCCCCGGCGCGCGCTTTTTCAGCAGCACGATGGGCTTGCGGAAGCTCTCGAGCACCGCGCGCTCCGCATCGGAGACCTCGCAGATCGCCTCCGCGCAGGCCGCGTCCCGGCACATGACGGCAAAGGGCTTTTCGTCCCGGTGCTTGCGCTGCCGAAGCCTCTGCGCGATCTCGGGATCGTCGCAGCGGCAGGCCAGATGGATGCCGCCGAGGCCCTTGACTGCCACGATCTTCCCGGCCTTCACCGCCTCGCGCGCGAGCTCGATCGCGTCGCCGGGGACGCGCCGCCCGCTCTCGTCCAGATAGAAGACCTTCGGCCCGCAGACGGGGCAGCAGTCGGGCTGGGCGTGGTAGCGGCGGTTTTCGATGTCGTGGTACTCCCGATCGCAGTCGGGGCACATGGGAAAGCCGCACATCGAGGTGCGGGCCCTGTCGTAGGGCACGTCCTTGATGATCGTGAAGCGCGGGCCGCAGTTGGTGCAGTTGATGAAGGGATAGCGGTAACGGCGGTCGGCCGGGTCCTTCAGCTCGCGCAGGCAGTCGGCGCAGATGCCGATGTCCGGCGAGATGAGCGTATCGCGCAGGGCCTCGGTCTTGCTGCCGCGGATCTCAAAGCCCGCGTAGCCCTTGACGTCCGGCGAATACACCGCCTCGATCTCCTCGATCACCGCGAGGATCGGGGCCTTTTCCGGCAGCTCCGCGACGAAGCGCTCCAGCGCCTCGCGCTCGCCCTCCAGCTCCAGCTCGACCCCGGAGGAGGTGTTCTCTATGTAGCCGCTGAGCCCGCGGCTGCGCACGAGCTTGTGGATGAAGGGCCGGAAGCCCACGCCCTGCACGATGCCGCGGATATGGATCCAAACGTTCTCCAAGGAACACGCTCTCCCGATCGTTAAAAGACTGACGAAATGATATTATAGTATAGTACGCCCCGGCCGAAAAGGCAACTGTCAACGGGGTACAATTCGCCGAAAAACCATCTTTTTTCCCAGATATCATTATAGTCTCTCGCGCCTGTCTTGGCAAGAGCGGGAGGGCAGATTGTTTCAACTTTTTTGTGTTTTCAGCCCGTTCCGAACAGCAGCAGGAGCAGTCCGCAGACCGCCCCCGCGGCGCTGCCGAAAACGATGACCGGCCCCGCGATGGTAAACATTTTCACCGCCGTGCCGCCGATGCGCCCCTCGGTCTTGTATTCCAGCGCGGGCGCGGCGACGGAGTTGGCAAAGCCCGTGATCGGCACCAGCGTGCCCGCCCCGGCGAATTTCGCCAGCTTGTCATACACCCCGAGCCCCGTCAGCGCCGCGCCGAGGAAGATCAGCGTCACCGCGCAGGCCGTCGACGCGTCCTCCTGCGTCAGCCCCAGCGCCGTGAACGCCATTGTGATCCCCTGCCCCAGCGCGCAGATCGCGCCCCCGACCAGAAAGGCGCGCAGCATGTTGCGTCCCTTCCGCGAGCGCGGCATGTGCCGCGCCGTGTATTGCGCGTATTCCCCGTTGGTCATCTTGTCCGTCCCCCTTCGTTTTTTCTCTAGTATCCGCGCATTTCGCGCGCTCTATGCGCATCGGCGGAAAAGTGCGAAAGCGGCGAAAAATGTTCTTGACTTTGCCCCCACCCTGTCTTATAATAGCCAAGCTGACAAATGAATCGCCTTTCTTGAGCAACACACGGAGATGTCGCGTAGTTGGTCGAGCGCGCACGATTGGAAATCGTGTAGGGGTCAAAAGCTCCTCGAGAGTTCGAATCTCTCCATCTCCGCCAGAACATTGAGCGTTAATGATGTAGCGCTCGGAGTAAAATCCCCGTAGAAATACGGGGGTTTTACTTTATCCATCTGATTCTGCAACGTTTTCATATATCACTGCATTGATTTCTTGGCTTTCCGAATGATCTATCTATAATCACCGTTTTGTACGTTATGGACGATAAGCTATCGTCCATAATGCCTATATATACCATGAAAAAGCCTGCGGAATGTTTCCGCAGGCTGCCTTTTTATAAGGTTCCTGTGACTGTCACGCCGTCACACGACGTCTTTTACTGTACATCCCCCATTGGGACGATCTCTTCACAACCGTTCCTGAGATGGAAGACAATGTTTTTGTCCGACATGATCTTCACGCAATCCACCAAAGCATGCCAGCTTGGGATATCAAATCTTTCAGCGATGGAGTCCAGACCTTTTAATCCTTCGAGGAAAATGCGAACATTTTCGCGCCTTGTGAGCGTGTCAGAGATCTGCTGCTTGACAGATGTTATTTCGGCTTTCTTTTCTTCAATGCTATTATTAAGGACTTCAAATCTCTCAGAATACTCCTCTTGGCTTCGAGCATGATGGGCATTATCCTGAATCAGCTGTTCAATCTGAGTAATCAAGTCGTTCAACTGTTCAGTCATAGCTCCGAGTCGCTCTTCCAAGATTTCTGTGTTCCCGATCATAGGAAGCATGTCATTTGCATAATCATCGATGTATTCCGGCCTCTTTTTGAGTAGCCGGTTTTCTACGATAATAAAGGCACGTTGTTCGGTCACAAATTGGTGTCTTCCATTTGTGGCCGCACTTATGGCATTTCCAACTCACAACTTCTCCACTGCCGTTGGTATAGTATTCTGGATCGTGCTTATTTGCTTCATAGTCCCAATCAAGCAAACACCACTGCCCATTTGTGTCCTTTTGAGCATACCCAGCTTACTGTTTTCCCGCTCCCAAGTGAGAGTTTATGAGGATCGAGATTACATTTTTCGTTTTCTTCCCAGTCCCATTCAGCCATAAGGCGAGCATCATCAATGATGAAAGCTTTGTTTTTCACATAGTGTTTCATAGCGTTAACCTCTATTGGCAAGTAAAAACATGTCTATTATAACATGGTGCTTCCACATATCCAAGGTTTTTTGCTTTTTTCTAACTCCATACATGAGCGCATGACCAAGGCATACCGGCGAGCTTGTTGCACCCACTTTGCACCCACCCCCTCCCTGAGGGGAGAAACGCCGAATTGTATGAATACTGGTGTCCTAACGCACGTTGGTACACAGGCTATGATACAATAGCCTGTGTACTTTTTTGAATATCTGTCCGGAAAAAACCTTGATACAATGGCAAAGCGAGACAGGTGGGTGCAATCTTGCATCTGCCTGCCTCGCTTTTTTCGTTTTGTTGGCTTTTCAAGGATTGGAGCAGTTGTAGATTTGCACCCACCCCCCTATACTTTCTGGCGTTTCTGGAGATACGCCAAAAAGTTCAACAGAGTGATCCAACAAGCATTTGAAAAGGTGTGAAAGAACAGAATACCACCCTTCTCGTTTTTTGATACAGGGGAATGATATCACACGCAAAAAGCTGAGAGTATGCTTCCCAAGAGATGGAACGGGTCACCTGAATCGGTTTGCTGATTGGCTTTTCA
>JAILNC010000085.1 GCA_024691985.1 Oscillospiraceae bacterium
GATGTCGAGCACGGTCTCGTCCTTGAGGATCATGGAGATCTCGATGCGGCGGTTCTGGGCCCGGCCGGCGTCGATGTCGTTCGAGGCGACGGGGCGGGTCTCGCCGTAGCCGGCCGCGCAGAAGTACTGCGCGTAGCGCGCGAGCTTCTCATTCTTGCCGGTCAGCAGGTAGCTGAGCACGGAGTTGGCGCGGTCGGTGGACAGGACGCGGTTGTCGCTGTCGGAGCCGGTGGAGTCGGTATGGCCGGAGATGACGATGGAGTCGACGTATTTGGCGTTTTCCGAATTGGAGAGGAAGGTGGAGAAGACGTCGATCAGCTCGTTGAGCACGACCTCGGACTCGGGCTTGATGTCGGACTTGCCGAGGTCGAAGAACACACCCTCGGACAGGATGATATTGCCGTTGTCGCCGATGTTGACCTTGGAGGCGTCGCCCATGACGTCGACGATGCTCTCCTTGATCTTGTTGAGGATCGACAGGCGCAGCACGGCGATGGTCTGCATCTGGTTGCGCATGGCGACGATCTCGTCGTTGGCCGCGGCGAGATAGGCCTTCTGGTCGCCGATCAGCTTCTCCTGCTCGCTGATGGTGTCGGTCTGCTGGGCGATCTGGATGGCGTAGGCCTCGAGCTCGTCCTGCTTGCGGTTGAGGTCGCTGGTCAGGCCCTCGAGCTCCTTGACGGCCTTGTCGTACTCGTTCTGGGCCGCGACAACCTGGGCCTGGGTCTCGAGGACCTGAGCCTGGGTATCGCTGAGCAGCTCCTGGGTGTTCTGCAGATTGTTGCCGGTGATGAGGTTCTGGATGTAGCTGAGCAGCATCAGGAAAAAGAGGATCAGCGCCACCGCGCTCATCATGTCGGCATAGGAGGGCCAGAAGCCCTGCTCTCCGCCCTCGGTCACGGCGGTGGGCGAATAGCTGCGGACGCGCTTCATCAGCGACCGCTCCTTTCAAGGCTGCGGGAGACGTCCCGCAGGCCGACCGTGAGGTCGCGGACCGTGACGTCGAGGCGCTCGACGGTGCCGCGCAGGTTGTAGTTGAACTCGGAGAAGTCGCGCACGCCCTCGTTGAAGTTGTCCACGGTCTTGTTCATGGCGGCGATGGGCGCGCGGCTGGAGGCAATGGCGGCTTTGAGCTCGTCGGTCGCGCTGCGCAGGGTGCGGTCCATGTTCTCGCTCGTGCGGTCGAGGGCCAGCACCATCTGGTGCACGAGATCGGCGTCGTCCTTCGGGGCCTCGGTGGGCAGGGTGGGGGCGACCTCATGGTCGAGCCAGAGCTCCAGGCTGGTCTCGAGCTTTTCGCGCGCGGCCTGCACGCTGAAGATGGAGCGCAGCAGCGTCAGCACGATGGCGCAGGCGACGCCCACCAGCGAGGTGTAGAAGGCCACGCCCATGCCGCTCAGGGCGGACATGAGGCCGCCGCCCACGCTGTCGAGGACGCTGAGCCACTCGGAGTTGTTGGTGAAGCCGAGCATCTCGGTCAGGGAGCTGACGGACAGGCTCAGGCCGAGGAAGGTGCCGAAGAGGCCGAGCGTGACGAAAAGCGACACGGCGTTGTTGAGAAAGCGCTCGCACAGGAGGCTCCCCGACAGCTTGACGCTGACGCCGTTTGCGATGATGGCGGGCGTGTTGACGTCCTTGCCGTTGCGCTTGTAGGCCTCGGCATAGTCGTTGACGACGTAGCGCAGGAAGCCGTTGTCCCGCTTGAGCCCGCCGTTTACCAGCGAGGTGAGGCGGTTGTAGCGCGCGTAGGTGATGAACAGCAGCAGCACGGCCAGCACGAACAGCGACAGGATGACGACGATGACCATCAGGCCGACGGGCGGAATGGAACTGAGATTGCTCATGGCTTATCCCTCCGATACTCTTTGTATTTCTGTGTGGATTTTATAATATTTACGATTTGGTGTCAATAATTCTTAAGAAATGCTAAGGTTTTCCAGCTCCTCCACCAGCTCGCCGAAGAGCTTGAGCGCGGCGTTGACCGGCTCGGGCGTGCTCATGTCGACGCCGGCGAGCTTCAGAAGCGAGATGGGGTCCATCGAGCAGCCGCCGGAGAGGAAGCGCTTGTAGTCCTCCACCGCCGGGGCGCCCAGCGTGAGGATGCGCTCGGCGATGGCGGCCGCCGCGGAAAAACCGGTCGCATATTGATAGACGTAATAATTGTAGAAAAAGTGCGGGATCCTCGCCCATTCGAGAGAAATTTTTTCGTCGCTGACCATGTCGGGGCCGAAGTAGCGCTTGTTGAGCGCGTAATACTTCTCACACAGCGCGTCGGCGGTGAGGGCCTCGCCCGCCTCGGCCATGCGGCCCATCTCCCGCTCGAACTCCGCGAACATGGTCTGGCGGTAGACCGTGGCCCGGAACTGGTCGAGGAAGTGGTTGAGCAGATAGGCCCGCTGCTTTTTATCCTCCGTTTTGTTCAGCAGATGCCGCATCAGCAGGATCTCGTTGCAGGTGGAGGCGACCTCCGCCACGAAGATGACATAGTCCGAGGTGCAGACGGGCTGGTTCGCGCAGGAGTAGTGGCTGTGCAGGGCGTGGCCCATCTCGTGGGCGATCGTGAACAGGGAGTCGAGCGTGTCCTTGTGGTTGAGCAGCACATAGGGGTGCGGGCGTGCCGAGCCGGAGGAATAGGCGCCGGAGCGCTTGCCGCGGTTCTCGTACACGTCGATCCAGCGCTCGTCAAAGCCGCGGCGCAGCAGGGCGACGTAGTCCTCGCCCAGGACCGAGAGGGCCTCGAGCACGGTCTTTTTCGCCTCGTCGTAGGGGATCTTTGCCGCCGCGTCGGGCACGACCGGGGTCAAAACGTCGTACATGTGCAGCTCCTCCACGCCCAGCAGGCGCTTGCGCAGGGCAACATAGCGGTACATCTTGTCGAGGTTTTGGTGCACGGCCTCGATGAGATTGTCGTATACGGCGACGGGCACCTCGTTTTCGTCCAGCGCCGCCTCGATCGTAGAGGAGTAGCGCCGCGCTCCGGCATAGAAGCGCAGGGTCTTGAACTGGGCGTCGAGCGTCGCGGCCACGGTGTTTTTGAGCGCGCCGTATCCGCTGTAAATATTGTCGAAGGTGCTCCTGCGCAGCGCGCGGTCCTGGCTCTCCATCAGCATGCCGTAGGTCCCGGCGGTGAGGGTGTGTGGCCTGCCTTCGCCGTCGACCGCGTCGTCAAAGCGCAGGTCGGCGTTTCGCAGGGCGGAGCCGATCGACTCCGGCCCCTCGGCGAGCTCGCCCATCGCGGCCAGAAGTTTCTCCTCCGGCGCGGAGAGGATGTGCGCGCGCTTGCGGCGGATGCGCTCGATGGGGCGGCGCCAGGTCTCGAGCGCGGGGCACTCGGCAAAAAAGCGCGCGAGCGTATCGTCGTCGATGGCGAGGATCTCGGGCGTGGCGAAGGCGGAGGCGCCCGCCGCGGCGACGACGCAGGCGGTCGCCTTGCTGCGCATGTCACGGTAAAAGCTGTCCGCCGTGTCCTGATCGCTCTTGCAGCCGGCAAAGCCCGTGAGCTTTTCGAGGCGCACGCCCAGCGCGTCGCAGAGCTTGAACCAGTCGAGCAGCCTGCCCGGCCGCTCGCCGAGCGTGCCCGCGTAGGCCGCGAGTTCGCCGGGGCAGTCCTTCAGCGCCCGGAGCTCCTGCGCCCAGGCCTTGTCGTCGGGGAAGAGAGCGCGCAGATCCCAGGTGAATTCCTCGGGGATCTCGCTGCGC
Source organism: Oscillospiraceae bacterium (assembly GCA_024691985.1). Taxonomy (GTDB): domain Bacteria; phylum Bacillota; class Clostridia; order Oscillospirales; family Oscillospiraceae; genus Limivicinus. The sequence continues at coordinate 3,700 of JAILNC010000085.1, forward strand.
TCGGGGATTTTCGTAACGTCCATAAAAACCTCCGTATCGCAATTAAGATAGGTACGAGTATACCACAAGCCCGCATATATTACTATGGGAGCTTTGCTCCCATAGTAAATTTTTCAATGCGCCAAAACCTCGCCGCTCGTGCGGCAAGCGGTTTTGATGCGCAAAAATCCCCATGCGGCGCGAGCTTTCTCTCATCTCGGCGCTGCGATTGCCGCATGGGGATTTTTTATGAATTCCTTATTAACAGTTTTCATAAAGGAGGACAATATGCAGATCGTGGAAGTCAAGGCGGGCGATACGCTCTGGGCGCTCTCCCGCCGCTGCCAGACGACCGTGGAGGCCCTGGCCTTCGACAATCAGATCGCGGACCCCGCGCGCCTGACGCCGGGGCAGACGCTCATCGTGCCGGGCGGCAGCGGCTGCGCCCGCCGCAGCGCGGAGGTCAACGCCTACGCCTACCCGAACATCGCCCCCGCCGTGCTCGAGGAAGTGCTGCCGTATCTGACGGCCCTGTGCCCCTTCTCCTGGCGCTTCACCGCCGGGGGAGAGCTGATCCCCCTCGCGGACGAGAGCCTGATCGTCTCGGCCTACGCCGCTGACGCCGCCCCGATGCTGACGCTCACGAACATAGGCGAGGGCGGAGGCTTCTCCTCCGAGCTCGGCCACGCGCTGCTGACGGACAAAGCCGTGCAGGACAACGTGCTCGAGGGCGTCGTCGCCGCCGTCCGGGAGCGCGATCTCTACGGCCTGAACCTCAATTTCGAGTATCTGCAGCCCTTTGACCGCGACGCCTACAGCGCCTTTGTCGCGCGCTGTGCCGAGCGCCTGCATCCGCTGGGCTGCCCGGTCTCCACCGCCATCGCCCCGAAGGAGAGCGCCGCGCAGGAGGGTTTTCTCTACGCGGCCCACGACTACGAGGCCCACGGCAAGTACGCCGACCGGGTCATCCTGATGACCTACGAGTGGGGCTACACCTTCGGCGCGCCGCAGGCGATCTCCCCGGTCGACCGCATCCGCCGCGTGCTGGACTACGCCGTGACGGTCATCCCGCGCCGGAAGCTCCTGCTCGGCCTTTCCAACTACGCCTACGACTGGACCCTGCCGTGGAAGCAGGGGACGGCGGCGCGCATCCTCTCGGACGCCGCGGCGGTGGAGCTGGCCGTCTCCCGCGGCGCGGTCATCCGTTTCGACGAGACGGCCGCCGCGCCCTGGTTTTCCTATACCGACGCCGAGGGCAAGGCGCACGTCGTCTGGTTCGAGGACGCGCGCAGCGTGCTCGCGAGACTGCGCCTCGTGGAGGATTACGGTCTGGCGGGCGTCAGCATCTGGACGGCCAACCAGCGCAACCGCCCGCTGTTCAAGCTCCTCGAAAGCCTCTATAGCGTGGAGAAGCTGTTCTGAGAGTGTGGAGAGTGGAGATATGGTGTCCGCGAAGCGGACGATTACAATTGCGCCGCAGGCGCTCCACAATTCCACTCTCCACTCTCATAACTCCACTCTATTCTTATAATACCTCTTGCCAGTTTCAAGGGAAAAGCTTATAATAGCAGGCACGAAAGAAGATAGAAGGAGATGCCTGCCATGCCCAGCACCTGGACGCGCACCCCGGACGAAGTCCACAAGACTTATATCGCCAATACCGACGTCTTTTACCGCAGCGGCGGTACGGGTCTCGCCAAGGAGCTCGACGAGTTCATGACCCGCTGCGCCCTGAATCTGTGGAGCAAGGGGGGCGGCATCACGCAGCGCCATGTGGATATGGCCAACGCCCTCTACTCGCGCGGCCAGCCCAAGCCGACGTGGATGCTCTGGTCGCTGACGGCCGCGATCTGCGAGAGCGACGTCTTCCTCCCGCCCGTGTTCTTCTGGAACCTGGCCGAGACCGACGCCAAGCGCGGCAGGGAGACTTCGCGCACCTTCATCCGCATGCTCACGAACATCCTGCTCTATCTGGCCGCGGTGGACGACGACGTGACCTATGAGGAGGCTGCCTTCATCACCGAGTGCACGGACAAGCTCACCGCCATCTGCGACACCACCGGCGTGCGCAAGAGCAAGGAGCCGCTCAACCCCCTGGACTTCGTCACCAGCAGCGAGCCGAGCTTCACCGAGAAGCACAAGGCCCAGACCCAGACCTCCGGCGGCGGGAATCCCGCCGAGGCCAAGACGGAAGAGAAGGTCGAAAAGCCCGATTTCGATGAGCTCATGGGCCAGCTCGAGTCCCTGGTGGGACTCGAGGAGGTCAAGCGCGACATCAAGAACCTCGTCAATCTGATGAAGGTCCGCAAGCTGCGCGAGGCCAACAATCTGCCCGTCCCGCCCATGAGCCTGCACATGGTCTTCATGGGCAACCCCGGCACCGGCAAGACCACGGTCGCGCGCATCGTCTCCGGTCTCTACGCCGCCATCGGCGTGCTGGAAAAGGGCCAGCTCGTGGAGGTGGACCGCTCCGGCCTCGTGGCGGGCTACGTGGGCCAGACCGCGCTCAAGACGCAGGAGGCCATCAAGAAGGCCCTCGGCGGCGTCCTGTTCATCGACGAGGCCTACTCCCTCTCCTCCGGCGGGGAGAACGACTTCGGCCGCGAGGCCATCGAGACCATCCTCAAGGCCATGGAGGACCACCGCAAAGAGCTGATCGTCATCGTCGCGGGCTACACCGGACCGATGGAGAAGTTCCTCAGCTCGAACCCCGGCCTGGAGTCCCGCTTCAACAAGTATTTCTTCTTCCCCGATTACAACGGCGAGCAGCTCATGGAGATCTTCCGCAGCCAGTGCAAAAAGAACGGCTACGTCCTCACCGAGGAGACCGAAAAGGCGGCGGTCGCGATGTTCACGGAGCTGTACGAGAACCGCAGCGACAACTTCGGCAACGGGCGCGACGTGCGCAACTGCTTCGAGGACATGGTCGTGCGCCAGTCCAACCGCGTGGCGCAGATGGAAAGCCCCACCCGGGACGACCTCATGGCGGTTCTGCCGGAGGATCTCGAGGATCCGGAAGAAGAGGAAAACGAAGAGGAATAAACACCCCCAAGCGAAAGGCTTGTGTCATCCCGAGCGCAGCCGAGGGATCTTACAGGTCGGAAATCCGGGTTGTTAAAGATCTTTCGACTCCGCAGACAAGCCTGGAATGTCACGCGCTGCCCGCGCGTCAGAATGCTCCGCTCAAGACGACAAGTCTTGGGATTCTCTGCACATTAAAAAACGGCGGCATACATGCCGCCGTTTTTTTGCGTCTTTTTTCAAAACCCTGTTGACAAATCTGTATTACTGTGTTATTGTACTAATCGCTTAATACAATAACACAAAGGAGGTGCCACGGTTGACGTGGGTCTTTGAAAACGACCAGCCCATCTACACGCAGCTGGTGGATCAGATCAAATTCGCCATCGTCTCGGGCGAGCTTCCGCCGGGCGCGCGCATGCCCGCCGTGCGCGAGCTGTCTCTGGAGGCGGGGGTCAACCCCAACACGATGCAGCGCGCGCTGCAGCAGCTCGAGCGGGAGGCGCTGGTCTACGCCCAGCGCAGCGCGGGGCGCTTCGTCACCGAGGACACGGCGGTCATAAACCGCGTGCGGGAGGGTCTGGCGGCCGAAAAGGTCCGCCGCTTCCGCGAGGCGATGGCGGCCCTCGGCTGTACGGAGGAAGAAATGAAAACGCTGCTGTTCGGCAGCGGGGAGGAAAGCCATGGATAATGTTCTGGAATGCAGGGACCTGTCGAAGCGCTTCGGCGCCGTACAGGCGCTCGAGGGCGTGACGCTGCACGTCGCCCCGGGCCGCGTCGTGGGCCTGCTCGGCCCGAACGGCAGCGGCAAAACCACGCTCATCAAGCTGGCCAACGGCCTGCTGACGCCCAGCGCGGGCGAGATCCGCATCTGCGGCGCCCTGCCCGGCAAGGAGACCAAGGCCGTCGTCAGCTATCTGCCCGACCGCCCCACCCTGCCCGAGTGGATGAGCGCCGAGCAGCTCATGGACTTCTTCGCGGATTTCTACGCCGACTTTGACCGGGAGCGCGCCGGGGACATGCTCGCGCGGCTCGGCCTGCATCCGAAGATGCGCTACGGCCAGATGTCCAAGGGCACGCGCGAGAAGATCCAGCTCATCCTGGTCATGAGCCGCCGGGCCCGGCTCTATCTGCTCGACGAGCCGATCGGCGGCGTCGACCCCGCCACGCGGGACTATATCCTCGATACCATCATCCGCAACTACGACGAGAACGCGAGCGTTGTGATCTCCACCCACCTGATCTCCGAGGTGGAGAACGTGCTGGACGACGTGATCTTCCTGCGCGAAGGCCGGGTCACGATGCAGGCCAGCGTCGACGACATCCGCGCCCAGTACGGCAAGAGCGTCGACGCGCTCTTCAGGGAGGTGTTCAAATGCTAGGCAAACTCTTGAAGCACGAATTTTACGCCACCGGGCGCATCATGCTGCCCCTGCTGGCGGCGGAGCTGGTGCTGTCCGTCTTCGCGGGCTTTTCGGTCCGCGGGCTCTCCAACGCGCAGAACATGGGGCTTCTCAGCGTGATGTACGTCACGACGCTGACGGTGTTCTTCCTCGGCCTCTTCGCCGTGTGGATCGTGGCTCTGGTGCTGATGATCCAGCGCTTTTACAGAAATCTCCTGCGCGATGAGGGCTATCTCTCCATGACCCTGCCCGTCTCCGTGGACGAGCATATCCTCACGAAGCTGATCGTCCCCTTCGTGTGGTTCGCCGCCCTCGCGCTGCTGAGCGTGATCGCGCTGACGGTGGTGATGTCCATCGGCTCGAAGATCGGCATGGCGGACTTCCACACCTTCTTCGAGGGCTGGCCCGTCGAGTTCGGCGCGGTCGGCGGCGGACAGATCCTGCTGTTCTGCCTCGAGCTGCTGCTCGTCTGCTTCCTGTCGAGCTGCGCGTCCTGCCTGCGCTGCTATGCGGCCATGTCCATCGGCTGCAGCGCCGCCGAGCACAAGCTGCTGTTCAGCTTCCTGACCTTCATCGGCATCGGCATCGTCGTCAGCACGCTGCGCAGCCAGTTCTTCTTCGCCGTCCTGCCGAATCTGGAGCTGAGCTCCTTCACCGCCATGGCGGACAGCGCCCGCGGTGCGCTGCTGCTGATGCACGGCGCGATGTGGAGCGTCATCCTCGGTCTCGCCTTCTACTGCGCGCTGCTCTACTTCGCGACGCGCTGGTTCTTGAAGAACAAACTGAATCTCGCGTAAAAAACGATGAGCCCCGCCTTTCGGCGGGGCTCATACTACAGACGAAGTACCTGTCCGGTGTCATCTCGACCGAGCGAAGCGAGCGGAGAGATCTCAGGAGTTCAGATCTTTCGACTCCGGCTTCGCCTCCGCTCAAGATGACACGTTCTGGGGATTGTTTACACAAGCTCCTTATACATGGCCGGAGCGTCGGCCTTGGAGACGTTTTCGGCCACCTGCGTGACCTCGACCCTGAGCGTCCGCTGGCCGAAGGCGATCTCCAGCACGTCCCCGACCTTGACCTGATAGCTCGCCTTGGCCTGCCGGCCGTTGACGAGGATGCGGTCCGCGTCGCAGGCCTCGTTGGCCACGCTGCGGCGCTTGATGAGCCGCGAGACCTTTAAGTATTTATCCAGCCGCATGGCTGCCGCCTCCCGATTGAATAGTATGCGTCAACGCGCATTTGAAAGCCCGCCCTTCCCTGAAGAAGAGCGGGCGGAATTGCATGTGTAAGGTTGGATTACTTCGCGACGACGTCCTTGAGGGCCTTGCCGGCCTTGAAAGCGGGGACGCGGCTCGCCGGGATCTGGATCTCTTCCTTGGTTCTGGGGTTGCGGCCAACGCGGGCGTCACGCTTCTTGGTCTCGAAGGAGCCGAAGCCGACGAGCTGGACCTTGCCGCCGGCGGAGAGCTCAGCGGTGATGGCCTCGAGGGCGGCGTTGACGGCCTTCTCGCTGTCTTTCTTGGAGAGACCGGCCTTTTCTGCGACGGCGGCGACTAATTCTGCCTTATTCATTACACAATCCTCCTAAAAATATATGGGTTTTTGCTGCCTGCTTCTGAGTTTTCCCAGATTCGGGCGCTTTACTCATATACAAGCAATACGAGCTCATCGACAAACTCAGCGGGCACAATGAATTTACCATATTTCCGTATATAACGCAAGTCCTTATTTGCAATATTTTAAGGAAAACTGCCGGTTTTCAGCGCATATGGAGAATTTTGGCAAGCTTCAGGCCGCCGGGGATGAGACGCAGGTCGTCCTTGGTAAAGGAGCGGGTCAGGACTGCAGCGATGAGATAGACGATCACGGCGACGAGGATGGCGGCGCCCATATCCAGGATCGCCGCGAAACGGCCGACCGGCGGCAGATAACGGGCGGCAAAGTAGTAGACCCACCAGGCCGCCGCGCCCATCAGCGCGCTCGAGAGCACGGGGCCGCCGAAGATGCGCAGCAGGCGCGGGCGGTGGTCCAGCGTGCGGCAGATGAACACCAGATCCATCAGCGCCATGACGCAGTAGCTGACCAGCGTGCCGACCGGCGCGCCGTAGATGTTGATGGAGCGCTGGGCGACCAGGAACCAGTTGATGACGATCTTGACGAGCCCGCCGGTGATAAGTGTGACCATGGTCAGCTTCTCCTTCCCGGAGGCCTGGAGAATGGCGTTTTCCAGCAGCACGATGCACACGAAGAAGGAGGCGATGCCCATGATGCGCAGCAGCCCGGGCCCGGCGGCGTGGCTGCCGGGATAGAGGATGTGCATGATGGGCTCGGACAGCACGGCCAGCCCCACGCCCATGGGGACGGAGATAAAGGCCGAGATGCGCATCGAATTCTCCGAGACCACGCCCGCGGTGTGCCTGTCGCCCATGGCGAGGGCCCCGGAGATGGCCGGGACGATGGAGATTGTCAGCGGGGTGATGAAGGCCGCGGGGAGATTGAAGAGGGTCTGGGCCTTGCCGTAGACGCCGTAGAGCACCTTGGCCTGCTTGTAGCTGAAATGGGCGGCGCTCTGCAGGCGGTTCATGCACAGCTTGGAGTCCACGCTGTTCAAAAGCGCCATGATGCACGCGCCGAAGGCGATGGGGATGCCGATGGCGAAGAGGTTCTTGACGATGGTCCACGAGGAGTCGGCGAGCCAGTCGTCGTACGGTGTGTCGTTGGGGTCGTGGACGCCCGCGGTGTAGGGGCCGGAGAGCGTCGAATAGTGGCGGCGCTTGTAGACGATCATGTAGCCGAGGGAGACCGCGCCGCCCACGGAAACGCCGAAGATCGCGCCCGCGGAGGCCAGGGGCAGGGCCATACGGCTGCCGCGGTAGGCGCGCAGCACGAGCACGGAGATGACGAGACCCGCGATGACCTTGAAGAAGACCTCCAGCACCTCGTCGACCGTGGTGGGGATCATGTTCCCGTTGCCCTGGCAGTAGCCGCGGTAGGCCGAGACGATGCACACCAGCAGGATGGCCGGGGCCATGGCCCGGATGCTGGGGCCCGCGTCGGGGTTCTCGAGATAGGTCGCCGCGAGCCAGTTGGGGAAGAAGTACAGGATCGAGGCGAACACGAGACCCAGCAGGGAGAAGGTGATCAGCGCGACGCGGAAGGTCTTCTCCTCCTGCTTGACGCGGCCGTTGGCGTCGGCCTCGGCCACCAGCCGCGACAGGGCGACCGGCAGGCCCGCGGTGGCGAGGGTGAAGAAGATGTAATAGATGTTGTAGGCGCTGATGAACATGGAGTAACCCTCGTCCCCGAGGATGTTGCCCAGGGGGATCTTGTAGAAGAAGCCGAGGATCTTCATGATGATGACGCCCACGGTCAGGATGGCCGCGCCGTACATATAGTTTTGTCCTTTGGTTTTTGCCATGGAAACCTCCAAAGGTGGTTCAGGATACTAGCATACTATACACGCAGACACAGGGAAATGCAAGGAGAGTGTGGAGAGCGGAGAGTGGAGTTGTGGAGCGCCTGCGGCGCGATGATAATCGTCCGCTTCGCGGACACAATATCTCCTCTTTCCTCTCTCAACACTCCACGCTTTCCATGACGCAGCGCGCGGCGAAGACGCCGCTGGCCGAGGCGTGGGACAGCGAGTGCGTCACGCCCGAGCAGTCGCCGATGACGAAGAGGCCGGGGCAGCAGGTCTCGAGCCGATCGTCGATCTCGACCTCCATGTTGTAGAACTTGACCTCCACCCCGTAGAGCAGCGTGTCGTCGTTGGCGGTGCCGGGGGCGATCTTGTCCAGGGCGTAGATCATCTCGATGATGCCGTCGAGGATGCGCTTGGGGATGACCAGGCTCAGATCGCCCGGCGTGGCAGACAGCGTCGGGGTGACAAAGCTCTCGGCCACGCGCTGCGCGGTGCTGCGGCGGCCGCGCACCAGATCGCCGAAGCGCTGCACGATGACGCCGCCGCCGAGCATGTTCGACAGGCGGGCGATGCTCTCGCCGTAGCCGTTGGAGTCCTTGAAAGGCAGGGAGAAGTGCTTGGACACCAGCAGGGCGAAGTTCGTGTTCGCCGTGTGCTTCGCGGGGTCCTCGTAGCTGTGGCCGTTGACGGTGACGATGCCGTTGGTGTTCTCGTTGACCACGACGCCGTGGGGGTTCATGCAGAAGGTGCGCACCAGATCCTCATAGGTCTTGGTGCGGTAGACGATCTTGCTCTCGTAGAGCTGATCGGTCAGATGGGCGAAGACCTCGGCCGGCAGCTCCACGCGCAGGCCGATGTCGACGCGGTTGGAGCGGGTCGGGATCTGCAGCGAGTCGCAGACCGACTCCATCCACTTGCTGCCGCTGCGCCCGACGGAGATGATGCAGGCGCGGCAGCTCAGGCTCCCGCCCTCGAAGGAGACGCGGTAGCCGCCCTCAAGCCTCTCGATGGCGGTGACGGCGGTCTCGAAGCGGAAGTCCACCCTGTCTTTGAGCTCGGCGTAGAGGTTTTCGAGCACGACGTAGTTCTTGTCCGTGCCGAGATGGCGCACCTGCGCGTCGAGCAGGTGCAGGCCGTTGGTCAGGCACATGCGCTTGATCTCGGAGTCGGCGGTGCTGTAGAGCTTCGTGCCCGCCCCGCCGTGGGTGAGGTTGATGCCGTCCACATAGCGCATCAGATCGAGCGCCTGCTGCTTGCCGATATGCTCGTAGAGCGTGCCGCCGAACTGGTTGGTGATGTTGTACTTGCCGTCGGAGAAGGCGCCCGCGCCGCCGAAGCCGCTCATGATCGAGCAGGTTTTGCAGCCCACGCAGGACTTGATCTTTTTGCCGTCGATGGGGCAGCGCCGCTGACTGAGCGGTTTGCCGAGCTCCAGCACGGCGACCTTCAGCGGCTTTTCGGCATGGGCGAACTCGTAGGCGGCGAAGATGCCGCCGGGCCCCGCGCCGACGATGATCACGTCGTAATCCATGGTATCCTGTCCTTTCCGTACCAAAAAAAGAAACCCCAAGTTCCCGGAATCAGGGGAATTTGAGGCAAAAATCCCTGAACATCAGACGCAGAGTATAGCACGACATACGCCCGGCTGTCAAGGCGGGCAAAGAGAGCGTGGAGTTTAAGAGTGTAGGGTTGAGAGTGGAGAGTGGAGTTATGGAGCGCCTTCGGCGCGATGATAATCGTCCGCTTCGCGGACACAATATCTCCACTCTTCACTCTCCACACTGCTGTCAGCTCTCCGCCTCGGGCAGATACAGCAGGCCGTAGGTATAGCTCGTGGTCACGGCGCTTGTGGCGTCGCCGGGCACGATGAAGACCTTGCGCTTGAGGCGGCCCTGCTCGTCATATTCAAAGCTCGTGCGGTCGAGCATGTTCCCGGCCTCGTCATAGCGCTCCTGCTTGACAAGGCGGCCGTCCTGATACTCGCTGCGGATCGTCGTCTTCGTGCCGTCCTCGGCGTTGATCTCGGAGGGATTGCCGTAGGCGTCATAGGCGACGGAGCTGAGATAATCCCCCGTGTCGGGGTCGTTGGCGACGCACCAGTTCAGCGAGCCGTCGTCCTTGAAGCCGTACTCGTAGACATAGGCCGTGTGGCCGCCCTGGCCGAGATAGCTGCCGTAGGCGTCGTAGCGCTTTTCGACCTGGTTCTCGGTGACGCTGCAGCTGCCGTCCTCGCCCCAGGCGTAGGTGAAGACCCTGTCCTCCTTCTCATAGGCGGAGTACAGCTCGGTCTTCGAGACGAGAACGCCCTTCGCGTCATAGGCGTAGACCGTGGTCAGCGGTCCCCCGGCGTCCTCCCGCTGGCTCTCCTCCTCGGAGAGCAGGCGCTCGAAGAAATGGGCGGCGCGCTGGGCGGAATCCTTATAGCCGCCGAGCGCGGCAAAAAGCTCCCGCGCCTGCTCGACAGCGCCCTCGTCGAGCAGCTCCAGCGCCTTGCGGTAGCCGCACTCGGTGACGAGCTCCGCGCTGTCGCGATAGTCCCCGAGAGACTGGTAGAGCTCGGCCGCGTCCTCATAGCGCCCGTTTTCCAGGAGCTTTCCGGCGCGCACATAGGAGTTGAGCTCCGAATCCGCGGCGCGGGCTGCGGACGCGCGCTCTGCGGCGTCCTGATAATTGCCGAGTCTGTCGAAGGCGGCGGCCGCCTCCGCATAGTCCCCGGATTCATAGAGCGCGGCGGCCCGGTCATAGGCCGCGGCGCGCTTCTGCGCATAGTGATACGTCCCGGCGGCCGCCCCGGCGATGAGCAGGACGGGGATCATGAACAGCGCCAGACGGCGGAGCCTGTAGCCCCGGCTGTTCTTTTTCCGATCCTCCTCGGCCTGACGCAGGGCCTCCTCCTCGAGACGCGCGGTCTTCTTCGTGCGAAGCAGGTCCACGTCCAGCAGGCGCTGCGCCTCCTCGAGCGTCAGCGCGCAGCGGTGGCAGGGCTCCCCGCTGTGGTTGAGCTCCCCGCAGGTGCACATCCACAGATCCGCGACGGTCTGCGGCACAAAGCGGCTTTTCTCGCTGGTCTCCAGCCGGTACTGACGGATGAGCTCCGCGTCGAAAAGCTGGGCGTTGAGATCCGCCTGCTCCGGCAGGGGGAGCCATACGGCGTCCGTGCCGGTATAGCTGCCGCCGTCGGAGAAGAAGACCGCCAGCACCTGCACCGAAAAGGAGCGCACGGAGCGCACGGGCAGCGGGATGGCCTCCTTGGCGCCGAAGCTCTCATCCCGTTTGACCCGCAGGTCGAGATACTGATGCTCCTCCCGGCAGACCTCGGCCTTGGCCATGTCATAGCCCACGACCTGGAGCTTCACGGCGCTGATCGTGACGTCCGAGAGGCTGCGCAGCTTCAGCTGGGCCAGGACCGAGCCGGTCTGGCTGTCCTTGAGCAGGGCGCCGGCCGCGATCACCAGCGGCGCGCCGGGCGTATAGAGATCCTGCGGCAGAGAAAATAGTCTGGTATACCGTTCCGCCATCGTCTGTCCCCTCTTTCAAACGCAACAGGGTTACATAACATAACTCAGTATAACATCCTTCCCGGATTATTTCAAGTTGCTTTTTTCTTCTTCAGGCCGCTTTTTCCCGGTTTTTTGTCACATGCGGCGGGTATAGGCGCGGCGCGGCGCGCATAGGATGGAGGAGAGCGGACAAGAGAGGGGGGGAGGTCCTTGCGCGCCATTGGCAAAGCCTTTGTCAGTCTGCTGACCTCGCTGGGGCTGTGCCTGTACTCGCTCGGCGGGGTCGGGGGCGAGCTGCGCCGGACGATGATCGAGCGCCCGGCCGGCGAGCGCATGCGCAACGTGCGCATACAGAGCCGCGAGAGAGCGGGCGCAGCGAGCCCCGCGCCGTCTCCCGCGGCGCTTTCGGCCGCGCAGGCGGAGCTTCACCCGGCGGCCGTCTTTCCGGACATGGACGTGCTCGAGAGCGCGGGCTCGGCTCTGGGCGGCGCGCAGGAAGAGGAGGTGCTCGAGACCACCATCGAGGGCGGCATGCGCATCCGCAACGAGACCGCCTACTGGGTGGACGCGGCGCAGATCCTCTCGGACGGGCCCGGGCTCACGCTGCCCGCCGACGGGCCCCAGATCCTCATCATCCACACGCATGCCAGCGAGGCCTACACCCAGGCGGGGCTGGATCGCTATTCCCCCAGCGACACCGCCCGCACCGAGGACACCCAGTTCAACGTCGTGCGCATCGGCGACGAGCTGACGGACATCCTCTCCGCCGCAGGACTCGGGGTCATCCACGACCGCGGGATCTACGACTATCCGAGCTATACCGGCTCCTACGCACGCTCGGGACAGGCGGTGGAGCAGATGCTCGAAAGCTGCCCGACGATCCGCATCGTGCTGGACATCCACCGCGACGCCCTCGGCAGCGAGGGCGTGGTCTACAAGACCATGGCCGAGGAGGAGGGGAGCGTGGCCAGCCAGGTGATGCTGCTCGTCGGCACCGACGAGAGCGGCCTGCCGCACCCCGGCTGGCGCGGGAATCTCGCCCTGGCAATGTATCTGCAGAACGCCGTCAACAGCAGCTATCCGACGCTGATGCGCCCCGTCGCCCTCGTGCCGCAGCGCTACAACCAGCAGCTCGCGCCCGGCTCGCTGCTCATCGAGGTGGGCAGCAGCGGCAACACCCTGCGCGAGGCGCTGGCGGCCATCCGGCTCTTCGGCAGCGCGGCGGCCCCGGCTCTGGCCGCGCTGGTGGAGGAGGAGAGCAGGGAGGAGGCATAGGGCGGGACGCCCAAAAATGCAGACGGGGCACGATCGGAAGACCGTGCCCTGCCTGCGTATCTGCGGTTTTTCAATTTACGAGATCCCGTACCCAGTCGCCGCGCTTGACGAAGTACCAGCCGAGGAGGCACTTGACGCTCTCCGCAACGGCGACGGCGGCGAACATCGGCAGGATCGGCACGGCCGTGAAGCGCGAGAGCACAAAGGCCAGCGGGATCACGATCAGCCACTGCCAGCCGCTGTCGAACGCGAAGGTGAGCGTAGCGCGGCCCCCGGCGCGCATCGTGAAGTAGCAGGCGTTGGCAAAGCCGTGGAAGGGCATGGTCGCGGCCGTCACCAGCAGAAGCCGGCCGGCGAGGCGGTGCACGCTCTCCGTGGTGTTGTAGACGCGCGGGACATAGGGCGCGATCAGGGCCATCACGGCGCCCACCAGCGTGCACAGCGCGACCGCGAAGGCGATGAGCTTGCGGTCCTCGTCCACGGCGCGCTCCAGCTCGCCCGCGCCGAGCAGCTGCCCGACGATGATGCCGATGGCGTTGCCCATGGCGATGAAGCTGGTGAAGAAGAGATTGGACACGGTGGTCGAGATGCTCAGCGCCGAGACCACCTCCAGCCCGCGCACGGAATAGCACTGGTTGAGGAAGGTCTGGCCGCTGGACCACAGCAGCTCGTTGAGCAGCAGGGGCAGACCCGTCACGGCGACGGCGCGCGCGAGGGAGGCGGGGATGCGCCAGCTCGTCCAGGCTCTGGCCAGGAAATGCCCGCGGGAGGAGCGGTGCGCGAAGAACACGACGATGCCGCACTCGGTAAAGCGGGCGATGACCGTGGCGATGGCCGCGCCCTCCACCCCGAGGGCGGGCATGCCGAGCTTGCCGAAGATCAGGATATAGTTGAGCGTCAGGTTCACCAGGACGGCCGCCATGCCCGCCTTCATCGGCAGCAGGGTCTCCCCTGTCTCGCGCAGGGTGGTGGCGTAGACCATCTGCAGAGCGAAGGGCGGCATCTGGATTAGCATGATGCGCAGGTAGTCCGCCGCGTGGCGGCGGGTGGCCTCGAGATCCAGCGCCTCGCCTCCCGGATGGATGAACTGGGCGATGAGCTTATCCCCGGCGAAGACGAAGATCGCCGCGAAGACCAGCACCGTGCCCAGCGCGATAAAGAGCTTGGCGCGGACAGACTCGGCCACGCCCTGCTCGTCGCCCGCTCCGTAGTACTGGGCGGTGAAGATGCCCGCCCCGGCGAGGCCGCCGAAGATGCAGAGGTTGAACACGAACAGCAGCTGCGTGATGATGGCCACGCCGCTCATGGGCTCGGTGCCCACCTGGCCGACCATGATGTTGTCGAGGAGGTTGACGAAGTTGGTGATCACGGTCTGGATCAGAATCGGCAGCATGACGGCAAAAAGCCGCCGGTAGAAATGCCGGCTCCCGATGTATCTGTGCATCGTCATCTCCTCCTTTCCGATTCGTCAAACGCTGTGCAAGTATACCTCGCCCGGCGGGCAAAAGCAAGAAGGGATTTTCAGAAAAGCGTTAAAAAAGCAGCCTTTCGGCTGCTTTTGAGTCTGTAGACATAGTCCAACAATCCGAAGGTTTGTGTCATCCCGAGCGCAGTCGAGGGATCTTACAGGTCGGATATCCGGACTTTTAAGATCTTTCGACTCCGCTTCGCTTCGCTCAAGATGACAGGTCTTGGGTTCGTCTGCACATGAAAAAGCAGCCTTTCGACTGCTTTTTTCATCCTCCGGACTCATTCCGACAGGGCGTGCTGCTTTTTCTTCAGCTTGGCTGCAAAAAGCTCCAGCAGGGCGAGGTCGACGCTCGTGCTCCGGAGCATCGCGTCGAACAGCATATCCAGACGCGCGGGCGGGACCGCGAACACGCTGGCGGCGTAGTAGTCCTCCCCCGTGATCTGCGGCTCGTACAGCCGCCCGTAGGACTTCCCGCTGCGGGTAAAGCCCCCTTCGGCGATCGCGCCCTTGGCCAGCAGGCGGTTGAGCAGAATATGGATGGAGTTGTCCTTCCACTTCTTGTCCACCGACAGCTCCAGGATCTCTCCCCTTGTCAGGGGACGGCCTGCGTCCCACAGGACGTTCATGATCTCCAGTTCACTCTTGGTCAGTTCCACGCCGCATCCTCCCAACCGTGGTTAACGGGCCTCTCCGCCTCGCGGCAGGAAAGATCGTGCTTTCTTCTTTCCTTCTCTAACATCATATTATAGCACGATCAACGATTAGTCAAGTATAAAAAGTGCCAAAATTATTTCAAAAATCTGTAAATATGCTTAAATTAGCCCCTGAATGTCCCCGAAAACTTCAAAATTTTCATGCTTCAACAGCTCGGCGGTCACGCCGTCGCCGGGAATGAGCGTGCCGGAGAAGCGCCCGTCGTAGATCGTCCCGCTGCCGCAGGAGGGGCTGTTCGTCTTGAGCAGGGCCCGGCGGCAGCCGTGCTCGCGCGCGATGCGCAGCGCGGCCTCCGCGCCCCTTCGGAAGGCCTCGGTCACGTCCGCGCCCCCGCGGGTGACGACGCGGCCGTCCCGCCTCTCGCTGGGAACGCGCGGGGTCGGCAGGCCGCCGAGCTGCTCGGGGCAGACGGGGACGAGCTCGAAGCGGGCGCGCAGGGCCGCGAGCGTTTCGGGCGGCAGGGCGTTGTTCCCGCCGTCGTATTTGCAGTCGACGCCCAGCAGGCAGGCGCTGATCAAAAGCTTCTCCATCCTTACCTCCGCAGACCCATGCCGAGGAAGGCACCGCAGACACCGCCGAGGATATGCGTCAGCTGCGAGACGTTGTCCGAAAGCGTGATGCCGTCGACGATCTCTCCGCCGAGGTACAGGGCCAGCACCAGCACCAGCGTCAGCGGGATGCAGCCCTCGCGCATGCCGGAGAGCGAGGACATGACGATCATCATGAACACGATGCCCGAGGCGCCCATGAGCGCCGTGCCCGGGAAGAAGAGCCAGTGCACCAGCCCCGAGACCAGCGCCGTCACGACGATGGCCCAGAGCAGGGGCCTGCTGCCGTACTTCTCTTCGAGCGGCGGGCCGACCACGAGGATGAGCATCATGTTGTGCAGCAGATGGGCATAGTCCGCGTGGCCGAGCACATGCAGCACGAAGCGCGGGTAGGTGAGCAGATCGCGCAGGGACGAGCGGTAGACGCAGAACAGCGCCGTGGTGCTCCTCCCGCCGGTCCAGCGGTGCAGCCAGAGGACGAGCAGGCTCAACAGCGCGAAGCTGAGCACCACCGGGGAGTTGTACTGCAGACGGATGCTCCCGCGCCTCATGTGAGCTCCTCCAGCGCCTCGTCATAGTACGCCTTGGTGCGCGCGTCGAAGCAGACCATGCGCACGCGCTTGATCTCCGGGTGCTCCGCGAGAAAGTCCGCGATCGTTGCGATCGCGATGCGGGACGCCTTCTCCAGCGGGAAGTGATAGACCCCGGTGGAGATGGAGGGGAAGTCCACGGTCTCGCAGCCGTGCTCGGCGGCGAGCGTCAGACAGCTGCGGTAGCAGGAGGCGAGCAGCGCCTCCTCTCCCCTGTCGCCGCTGTGCCAGACGGGGCCGGGGGTGTGGATGACATAGCGGGCGGGCAGGCAGTAGCCCTTCGTGAGCTTCGCCTCCCCGGTGCGGCATCCGTGGAGCGTGCGGCACTCGGCCAGCAGCTCCGGCCCCGCGGCCCGGTGGATGGCGCCGTCCACCCCGCCGCCGCCGAGCAGGCTGGTGTTCGCGGCGTTGACGATGGCGTCGACCGCCTGTTTGGTGATGTCGCCCTGGATGATCTCGATGCGTGACATGGAATCCTCTCCTTCTGCAGAAGAACGGATTGCAGCGGCAATCCGTTCTTTCTTTTTATTCGGTAATCTCGATTTTGACCGCGCCGTCCGGGGCGGAGAGCGCGATATGTCTCACGGCCTGCCCGCGGCGCTGCACGATCTCGGCGGCGAGCGGGTCCTCGATCTGCTTCTGGATGGTGCGGCGCAGGTTGCGCGCGCCGTAGGTGACGGAGTACGCCTGGGCGACCAGATAGTCCAGCAGGCTGTCGTCCCAGGTGAGCACGGCGTTCTTCTCCTCCAGCAGCTCCCGCACCTCGGAGAGCATGAGGCCCGCGATGGCGCGGAAGTTCTTCTCCGTGAGCTGGTTGAAGCAGACGATCTCGTCCACGCGGTTGATGAACTCCGGCCGCAGGAAGTCGTTGAGGGCCTTCATGGCGCGCTCGCGCGTCATGTCGCTGAGAGTGCCGCCGAAGCCGACCGAGCCGGTCTTGCTGTTCGAGCCGGCGTTCGTGGTCATGACGAGGATGGTGTTCTCAAAGTTGACCGTGCGGCCCTGCGCGTCGGTGATGCGCCCGTCGTCGAGGATCTGCAGGAGGATGTTCATCACGTCCGGGTGCGCCTTCTCGATCTCGTCGAAGAGCACCACGCTGTAGGGCTTGCGGCGGATCTTCTCGGTGAGCTGTCCGGCCTCGTCGTAGCCGACGTAGCCGGGGGGCGAGCCGATGATGCGCGAGACGGCGAACTTCTCCATGAACTCCGACATGTCGAGGCGGATCAGGCTCTCGGGCGTGTCGAAGAGGTCCTCGGCCAGGCGCTTGACGAGCTCGGTCTTGCCGACGCCGGTGGGGCCGACGAAGATGAAGCTGACGGGCTTGCGCTTGACCTTGAGACCGACGCGGCTGCGGCGGATGGCGGCGCACACGGCGTCCACGGCCTCGTCCTGGCCGACGATGTGGGCCTTGAGGCGCGCATCCAGCCCGGCCAGGCGCTCGAACTCGTCCTCGCGGATAGAGGAGGCAGGGATCTTGGTCCACAGCTCGATGACGCGGGCGAGATTGTCCATGCTCAGCGAGGGCCGCGGCTTCATGTCCAGCTCGCGCAGCTCGGCCTCGCGCTGCATCTCGCGGCTTCTGAGCTGGGCGATGCGGGCGTAGCGCTGGTCGAGCAGCTCGTCGGTCAGCGTCTGGCCCTTGGGGGCGTCGGCGCTCATGAGGGCCTCGCGCTCGAAGCGGATGTTCTCGAGATCGCGCTGGACCTCCGCGCGGCGGTTGATGTCCGGGTTTTTGAGATTGACGTCCGAGCAGGCCTCGTCGATCAGGTCGATGGCCTTGTCGGGCAGATAGCGGTCGGTGATGTAGCGCTCGCTGAGCAGCACGGCCTGGCGGCACATCTCGTCCGTGATGGCCACGCCGTGGAAGTCCTCGTAATATTTGGCGATGCCGCGGATGATCCGGATGCTGTCTGCGATCGAGGGCTCCGCCACCGTGACGGGCTGGAAGCGGCGCTCGAGCGCGGAGTCCTTCTCGATGTGCTTGCGGTACTCGGTGAAGGTGGTCGCGCCGATGACCTGGATCTCCCCGCGCGAGAGGGCGGGCTTGAGGATGTTGGCGGCGTTCATGCTGCCCTCGGCGTCGCCCGCGCCGACGATGGTGTGCACCTCGTCGATCACGAGGATAACGTTGCCCTGGCGGCGGATCTCCTCGATCAGGCCTTTCATGCGGCTCTCAAACTGGCCGCGAAACTGCGTCCCTGCGACAAGGGCCGTCAGATCGAGCAGGTAGACCTCCTTCTCGCGCAGCTTCACCGGGACCTTCCCGTCCGCGATGCGCTGGGCCAGCCCCTCGGCGATGGCGGTCTTGCCGACGCCGGGCTCGCCGATCAGGCAGGGGTTGTTCTTCTGGCGGCGGTTGAGGATCTGGACGACGCGCTCAAGCTCCTCCTCGCGGCCGATCATGGCGTCGAGCTTTCCTTCGCGGGCGCGCGCCGTCAGGTCGATGCAGTAGGTGTCGAGGAACTTGCGCTTGCCGTTTTTCGGCGCGCTTTCGTTCTTGCGGCCCTCGGCGGCGCCCTGCTGCGGCTCCGTCTTGCCGGTGCCGCCCGGCCCGCCGAACAGGCGCGACAGGAAGGGGAAGGTCGCGGTCTTGCCGTCGTCGTCCGTGCCGGAGTCGTCCTCGTCCACGGGGGTCAGCTCCTCCGCGCCGCTCAGGACGTTCATCATCTCGCCGGTCAGACCGTCGAGATCCTCGTCCGTCAGACCCATCTTTTCGATCACGTCGTCCACGGGCTTGATGTGCAGCTCACGGGCGCACTTGAGGCACAGGCCCTCGTTTTTGGCCTGGCCGTTTTCTATTCTGGTTATGAAGACCACCGCGACGTTCTTGCCGCAGCGGGAGCAGAGTGCAGGCTGCATGGGTTCCCTCCGAGAAAAAGTCCGTTTAACGTCATTGCGAACCAGTGACCGACGTCTGCATTTTTGCCAAGGCAAAAAGCGGTGTGGCAATCCGCTTTCCTTTTGGCGCGCGGAGCCTCGGAATACGCCTGTTCCAAGGCTGGCCGCCGGGGGATGCGGATTCCCACGCCAGTGTGCGCACCGGCTCGGAATGACATGCAAGCATTATGTCTGTGCAACCGTCTTACAGATTGGCAGTCAAAGAGTCAAAAATCAGGAAGAAGCGGCCGAGCGTGGTGTGGGACATGGTCTCCTTGCCGATGAGCACGCCGAGATAGCTCAGAAGCCAGCACAGCAGCACACAGTAGAGAAAGCCCTTGGCAAAGCCCAGGATCGCGCCGCCGATCTCGTCCACGCTCTCGAGATTCGGCAGGCGGAATGACAGATTGCCGATGCTGGCCAGCGCGACCATCATGATCAGGATCAGCAGGAAGCCGATCACCATGGCGCCCACGTGCGTGATGGTATCGCACACGACGGAGACCACCGCGTCGGTCATGTTGCTGCCGGTCTCCTCGGCCAGGGCGACCGCACGGCCCGCCAGCTCCTCGGCCCGCTTCTCGTGCAGGCCCAGATCGGCCAGGCACTCGTAGGCGTAGTCGTAGCGCAGGGAGCTGTCCTGCTTGAGGATGTCCTCGAGCGAGTAGTCGCTGTTGCCGTAGCCCATGCGCTCCAGGATCGCGTTGCGGTTCTTGCTGGAATCGACGTAGCCGTCGATGAAGGGCTCGATGGCGGGGACGACCTCATGCGCGTAGGCGGCCGAGAGGATGCTCGCCCCCAGCAGGGAGATGATGATGGCGAGGATGCCCGCCACACCGCCGACCACCCCGCGCTTGTAGCCGTTCCAGGTGCACATGGCCAGTATGATTATGAGGATAATGTCAACAACTGCTTTCATATGTATCCGTCATCCTTTGCAGCGTCGTGATACAGAGTCCACTATAGCATAAGATTGTGAACAAATAAACCGAACAAGTGTTGAGAGCTTTGCTCAGTGTGGAGAGTGGAGTGTGGAGAGTGAAGTTATGGAGCGCCTTCGGCGCAATTATAATCGTCCGCTTCGCGGACACAATATCTCCACTCTTCACTCTTCACTCTCCACACTGTTCATCATTTCCCCGACGGCGCCGTCGTACCAGACCCGGTTGAGGTAGAGGCCCTGCGGGGGCATGGTCGGGCCGGTCAGACGGCGGTCGCCCTTTTCGAGCAGGGCCGGGATCTGATCGGGCTCGAGCTTGCCGTAGGAGGCGTAGACCAGGGTGCCGACGATGGCCCTGCACATGTTGTACAGAAAACCGTCGGCGCAGACCGAGACCGTGAGGAGCGGCCCCTCCTTCTCGACGCGGCACCAGTGCACCGTGCGTACGGTGGTCTTCGTCTCGGTCCCGACCGAACGCACCGCGCGGAAATCGTGCGTGCCCTCAAAGGCCGCGGCGGCCTGCCGCATGCGATCGAGATCGAGGCTCTGCGGATAGAAGCAGGCCCGCTTTTCGAGAAAGGGGTCGCGGACCGTACTGTTCCATATTTTATAGACATATTCTTTTTTTATGCACGAGCCGATGGCGTTGAAGCTCTCCTCCGCCTCGACGGCGTCGAGCACGGCGACGTCCGCGGGCAGACGGGAATTGAGCGCCAGCGGCAGCCGCTCCAAAGGTATGCGCGTCTCGCTGCGGAAATTCGCGCAGTAGCGCAGGGCGTGCACGCCCGCGTCGGTCCGGCCGCAGCCGACGACGCGCAGACGCTCGCCGCAGGTCTTGTAAATGGCCTGCTCGAGAGTCTCGGCCACGGTGATCTCGTTTTTCTGCACCTGCCAGCCGTGGTAGCGGCTGCCGTCGTAGCGCAGGCAGAGGGCGATGTTTTTCATAGGCCGAGCCTCTTGAGCGCGATCATCGCGGCGAGGAAGGCCGCGCCGAGGAAGAGCGCGATATGATCGGCGCGCCCCATGCGAAGCTGCTTCATGCGCGTCCTGCCCTCGCCGCCGTGGTAGCAGCGGCTCTCCATCGCGACGGCGAGCTCGTCGGCGCGGCGGAAGGCGGACACGAACAGCGGCACCAGGATCGGCAGCAGGGCTTTCGCCCGCTGCACGAGGCCGCCGGTCTCGAAGTCCGCGCCGCGGGCCTTCTGGGCGGACATGATCTTGTCCGTCTCCTCGATGAGGGTGGGGATGAAGCGCAAGGCCATGCTCATCATCATGGTCATCTCGTGCACCGGTACATGCAGGCGGCGCAGCGGGTTAAGCAGCATCTCCAGCCCGTCGGTCAGGGCGATGGGGCTGGTGGTGTAGGTCAGCAGGAAGGTGCCCGAGATCAGCAGCACGATGCGCAGCACCATCTGGCAGGCGCGGGAGATGCCCTCCCAGGTGATGATCCAGCCGGGCAGCACGGGCGTGCCGGAGGTGTAGAAGATATTGAGCATCGCCGTGAGCACGATGATGAAGAGCATGGGCTTGACGCCCTTGAACATCGTTTTCGGCGGGATGCGCGAGGCGGCGACGCACCCGGCCGTGACCAGCGTCACAAGGCCGAAGCCGAGCCAGCTCTGCGCCTGGAAGAGGGCCACGATGTATACGATGACCAGCACGAGCTTCGTGCGCGCGTCGAGGCGGTGCACGACGCTGTCGCCGGGGAAGTATTGGCCGAGCGTGATGTCCTTCAGCATGGCCGTCCCTCCCGCAGCGCGAGCAGCGAGGCGAGCAGCCGCTCATGGGTGAACACGTCCTCCGGCACCGGCACGCCCTTTTTCCGCAGGGCCAGCGCAAGTTCCGAGGCTCGCGGCACGTTCAGGCCGATCTCCAGCAGACGCCCGGCATGGGAAAAGACCTCGGCGGGGCTGCCGTCCATCACGACGCGGCCGTGGTCGAAGACGACGACCCGCCCGGCAAGGCGCGCCACGTCGTCCATGTTGTGGCTGACCAGCAGCACGGTCGAGCCGGTCTCCTCCCGGTAGCGGCAGATGTTCTCCTGCAGCTGCGCGCAGCCCGCGGGATCGAGGCCCGCCGTCGGCTCGTCGAGGATGAGGACCTCCGGCCGCATGGCGATGACGCCCGCGATGGCGATGCGGCGCTTCTGGCCGCCGGACAGCTCCAGCGGCGAGTGCTCGAACAGGCCCTCGTCCACGCCGACGAAACGCGCGGCCTCGCGCACGCGCTCGTCGATCTCGCCCTCCGGCAGCTTCATGTTGCGCGGGCCGAAGGCGATGTCGCGGTAGACGGTCTCCTCAAAAAGCTGGTACTCCGGGTACTGGAAGACCAGCCCGACGCGCCGCTTGACGTCGCGCCGCGAGTATTTGTCGCGGTTGATATCCTCGCCGTCGAGCAGCACGCGCCCGGCGCTCGGCGTCAAAAGCGCGTTGAGATGCTGGATGAAGGTCGACTTGCCCGAGCCGGTGTGTCCGATCACGGCGACGAGCTCTCCCTGCCCGATGGTGAGCGATACGTCCTCGATCGCTGTTTTTTCAAAGGGCGTGCCCGCGCTGTAGACGTAGGTCAGGCCCTCGGCTTTTATTTCCGCCATGCCTCTACGCCTCCGTTCGGATCGCCTGCGCGATCGCCTCCGCGCAGCCCTCGGTGTCGAGGCGGTCCTCCGGCAGCGCCATGCCCGATGCGCGCAGCGCCTGCAGCAGACGCGCGGTCTCCGGCACGCCGAGACCTTCCCGCTCCATGAGCGCCTGGTCCGAGAAGACCGCGGCGGGGCTGCCGTCGGCAGCGATGCTGCCGTTTGACATGACGAGCAGCCGGTCCGCGTCGACGCATTCGTCCATGTGGTGGGTGATGAGCACCACCGTCATGCCCCGGGCCTTGCACAGGGCGTAGGCGGTGTCGACGACCTCCTTGCGCCCCAGGGGGTCGAGCATGGCCGTCGGCTCATCGAGGACCAGGATCTCCGGCTCCATGGCGATGACGCCCGCGATGGCCACGCGCTGCTTCTGTCCGCCGGACAGAAGATGCGGCGCGTGCATGCTGTATTCGCTCATCCCCGTGAGCGCGAGCGCCGCGTCGACGCGGCGGCGGATCTCCGTCGGCTCCACGCCGAGATTCTCCGGCGCGAAGGCGACGTCGTCCTCCACGACGTTGGCGACGATCTGGTTGTCAGGGTTCTGGAAGACCATCCCGACGCGGCGGCGCACCTCGAGCACCTTTGCCTCGTCGGCGGTGTCGATGCCGTCGATGAGCACCCGGCCCGACGTGGGGACGAGGATGGCGTTCATGTGCTTGGCGAGCGTGGATTTGCCCGAGCCGTTGCGGCCGAGCACGGCGACGAAGCTGCCCCGCTCGATGGCGAGGTCGACGCCGCACAGGCTCTCCAGCTCGTCGCCGGGGTAGGTATAATGTACGTTTTCAAAGACGATGACAGGGTTCAACATGATGTCCTCGAATCTATCATTGTAGGGGCCGACGCCCCCGGCGGCCCGGACGATTTGCGCAGGCTTTGCGGGCGGGCGATTCGTGAATCGCCCCTACGCCTTGCATTACCTTTCCCACCTGCAAGAGGCCCCGCACGGCAGAGCCAGGCCGCTTTCGGTGACGGGAAGGCCGAGCTCCCGGGCCTCGCTGCGGCCGCCGAACTTCTTCGTGAAGACGCTCTCGGTCACGTAGCGCAGCGTTGAGGCGGACAGGCCCGTGGTGTAGGCGTTGATGAGCACGAAGAGCGGCTCGTCCGAGAGCACGCCCGCGCAGAGCGACACGAAGGGCCAGAGATTCGTCTCGAGCTTCCAGACCTCGCCCCCGGGGCCGCGGCCGTAGGAGGGCGGATCCATGATGATCGCGTCGTAGCGGCGGCCGCGCCGGATCTCGCGCTCGACGAATTTGGCGCAGTCGTCCACGATCCAGCGCACCGGGGCATCCGCGACGCCGGAGGCGGCGGCGTTCTCCTTGCCCCAGGCGACCATGCCCTTCGCGGCGTCCACGTGGCAGACCGAGGCCCCGGCCTTGAGGCAGGCGCAGGTGGCCGCGCCCGTGTAGCCGAAGAGGTTCAGGACGCTCACGTCCCGACCGGCGCCGCGGATCTTCTCCATGGCCCAGTCCCAGTTGACGGCCTGCTCGGGAAAGAGGCCGGTGTGCTTGAAGTTCATGGGGCGCACGTTGAACGTGAGCTCCCTGTAGCGCACGCGCCAGGCCTCGGGCAGATCGCCGCGGTCCCAGCTGCCGCCCCCGGTCTCGCTGCGGCGGTAGCGGGCGTTGCGGTCGTTCCAGTGCGCATTGCGGCGCGGCGTGTCCCAGATCGCCTGCGGGTCCGGGCGCACGAGGATATACTTCCCCCAGCGCTCGAGCTTCTCGCCCTTCGAGCAGTCGATCAGTTCAAAATCCTGCCATTGATCCGCAATCCACATAGCCGTCTCCAATTTATAATAAGCCTATTATAACTTTGGTATTGTAGCATGGAATCGGGCACAGGTCAAGACAGCGAAAGGCCGCGGCTTGCGCCGCGGCCTGAGATTGTCGACGAAGTCCAACAAGCCGAAGGCTTGTGTCATCCCGAGCGCAGCCGAGGGATCTAACAGGTCGGAAATCTGGTCTGTTTAAGATCTTTCGACTCCGCTTCGCTTCGCTCAAGATGACATATTTGGGGCTTGTCTGCATATTGAAGGCCGCGGCTTGCGCCGCGGCCTTATATTTCGATGACGCCCTAGTGGCAGTTGAAGTAGTCCACCGCGGTGGAGTCGGTGAGCACCACGTCGCACTTGCCGGCGTAGAGATACTCGAAGCACTCCATCGTGCCCCCGGCCAGTCTCGTGATCTGCCCGAGGCGCTTGACGAGCTTGCCGTCGGTCTCGAGCGCAAGGCGGGCCTCCGGCGTGGAGGGCATGCACAGCTTGCGCCCGTTGAGGCGCATCTTGTTCCACACGGCCGAGCCGTTGCGCGTCGCGACCACGATGTCGTTGTGGATATAGGGGCCGTAGACCGTGTACTGCCCGGAGGCGGCCTCCTTCGGGTCGAGGGCGATGCCGCCCCAGGCCACGTCGATATTGCCGGAGGACAGCTCGATATACACGTTCTCCTTCTCAATGGGCTGGAGCTTCAGCGTCCAGCCGAGCTTCTCGCACACGGCCATCGCCAGCTCCACGTCCAGCCCCCAGTACTCCCCGTTGGACAGATACGCGAAGGGGAAGGAGTTGATGTCCAGCCCGATGATCAGATCCTGCGGCTCGGGCGGCTGGAGCTTTTCCAGCGCGTCGGCCTGCTTGGCGTAGCGCAGGGCGCTCGAGCCGAGCCACTTGTTCGACAGGGCGTCGACCTTCCCCTCCGCGGCCAGCACGCTCAGCGCGGCGGTGACGTAGAAGTACAGCGGGTCGTTGTTTCGGAAGGCCAGCGAGTAGTCCTGCTCGACGAGCACCTCCACGGTGTTGACGCCGTAGCGGAAGCGGCTTTTTCCGCAGCCGCACAGCGTCAGCGTCAGGCACAGGGCCAAAAGCAGGCTGAGCGCTCTTTTCATGCGGGGTTTATTCAAAATCATCATCGTTCTGCCGTCTGCGGCGCTCCCGCGCCTGCTCCTGCCGCAGCTCCTCCTCGAAGCGGCGGCGGTATTCCTCATAGCGTCTGCGCTTTTTGCGCTTCTCGGCCGCCGCGTAGAGCGCGACCACCACGCCGACCAGCACGATGGCGCCGAGGCCCATGAACAGCGCAAGGCGTCTGAGATCCAGCTTCCGCTCGGTCCGCGGCGCGGTCGTCTCCGTCGGCGCGGCCGACGGCGTCCCGGCGGACTGCGCGGTCCCGCCCGGCTGCCCGGGCTGTTCGGCCTGCTGCTCCTCCTGCTGCTGCGCGGCCTCCTTCTCGGCCTGCTTCTTCTGATACTCCTCCACCCTCTGGTCCACCTTCAGGGCGTACTCCGTCATCATCACAGCCGCGTCCCCGATCACCTTCTCATAGCTCGTCGCGTTGAGCGTCATGACCGTGAGGATGATGGGGTTTGGCGTGTAGATGACGCCCGCGGTGCCGTTCCATTTGCGGTAGCTGTTGTCCTCATAGCTGCCGTACTTCTGCGCGATCTCGTAGTCCGCCATCTTCGGGTCGAGGCCGAAGTAGTGGCCGGGATTGGCGGCCTTCATGCAGGGGATAATGTTGGGGAAACGTTCCTCCCCGCCGAAGTACAACGTCGTGAGCACCTCGGTCAGATAGCGCGGGGAGAAGTAGCAGTACTGCATATAGTCCGAACTGTAGGAGCCGTCCGGGATATCGGCGTAGGCCTTGGCGTCGGCGCGCCAGACCTCGTCCCCGCCCAGATAGGTGCGGATGCGGTGCGCCCAGTCGTTGTTGGAGTAGGTGAGGATGTACTCCTCGATCTGCGACACCTTCATGCCGTAGAGCTCGTCCTCCTGGTCCAGGATCCCGTTGCTGACCTGCTCGGACAGGAGCATCATCAGCGGGATCTTGTACATGCTCCCGGGGTAGTACCAGGTGTCGGGATTGTAGTACCAGGCGTCGCCGGTGGCGGTGTAGACGAAGCCGATGGAGAAATTCTCCTTCTTGAGCTTGTGCTCGGTGATGAAGTCCTCCACCATCCGCTCGAGCTCCTCGTCGTCGAAGAGGCCGCCGTTGCGCATGGCGCGGACCTCGTCTTCGTATTCCGGCGTGATCTCGATCCCGCCCTCCACCTTGGCCATGTCCGCCTCGTCCGCCCAGGCGAGCGGCGCGGCGGAGACGAGCAGCGAAACGCCCAGCAGCAGGCAGAGCAGCGTTCTGACAGTTCCCGATGTCTTTTTCATTCCGTTCCCCTTCCGCCCCGGTTTCGGGACGGCCTTTTCTCGCTGTGATTTTATTTAGTATAGCACAGTCCGCGCGGATTTTGTATAGGGAATGTAAAAAAAGCGTGACTTGCGTCGACGCCTCTTTGCATTTTCCACTTCGGCGGTGTATAATAAGATCAACTCAAAACAAATCGCGGTCCTGGGAGGGATTCACCATGAAAAACAGCAAGCTCGCCTTCATAAACGGCGTCATCCTCAGCGGCGAGGAGGGGATGGAGCCGCTGCGCGGCCATATCCTCTTCACGAACGGCGACCGGATCGAAGCCATCCGGCCCGACGGCGCGGACACCGCGGGCTATCAGGTCATCGACCTCGCGGGCGCGGCGCTCATGCCGGGCCTGATCAACCTGCACGTCCATATCCCCGCCACCGGCAAGCCGAAGAAAAAGCAGACCGACGCGAAGAAGCTCGTGAAGCTTTTGACCTCGAACGCCCTCATGCGGAAGATCTGCTACGGCATGTGCGGCAAATACGTCCGGCCCCAGCTGCTCAGCGGCGTGACCACGATCCGCGCCGTCGGCGGCGTGCAGGACATGGACTCGCGCCTGCGCGACGAGATCGCCGCCGGAAAGCGCGTGGGGCCGCGCATCCTCGCGGCGAACATGGCCGTCTCCGTGCCCGGCGGACACATGGCGGGCTCGCTCGCCTACGAGGCGCATTCGGCTCAGGAGGCCGCCGCCTTCGTGCGGAAGATCGCGGAGGACAGGCCCGACCTCATCAAGCTCATGATCACCGGCGGCGTGCTCGACGCGACGAAGCGGGGCGAGCCGGGCGAGCTCAAGATGCCCCCCGACTATGTCAGGGCCGCCTGCGACGAGGCGCACCGTCTGGGTCTGAAGGTCGCCGCCCACGTGGAGAGCCCCGAGGGCGTGAAGGTCGCCCTCGAAAACGGCGTCGACACGATCGAGCACGGCGCGAAGCCCGACGCAGAGATGATCGCGCTGTTCAAGGAGCGCGGCGCGGCCCTCGTCGCCACCATCTCCCCCGCCCTGCCCTTCGCCCTCTTCGACCGCAGCCTCATCGGCGCGACCGAGGTGCAGCAGTACAACGGCAACATCGTCTTCGAGGGCATCATCGACTGCGCGAAGGCCTGTCTGGAGGCGGGCGTGCCCGTCGGTCTCGGCACCGACACCGGCTGCCCCTACATCACCCACTACGACATGTGGCGCGAGGTCAACTACTTTCAGAAGTACTGCGGCGTCTCGAACGCCTTCGCCCTGTACACGGCGACGCTCGGCAACGCGAAGATCGTCGGGCTCGATAAGGAGCTCGGCTCCCTCGCCCCGGGCAAGTGCGCCGACCTCATCGTTACGGTCCGCGATCCGCTCGAGGATCTGACGGCCCTGCGGGACGTGAGCATGGTCGTCTCCCGCGGCGAGATCGTCGATATCTCCGGCCTGAAGAAGTACCCCGACTGCGAGAAGGAGCTCGACAAGTACCTGTGAGCGCAAAAATCCCGCTGCGTGTGCGGCGGGATTTTTCTGTTGCCTCCGGGCTGTCGGATGGTGTAAAATAAAGAAAAAGAATGACGGAGGGAAAAGCCATGAAGATGACATTTCTCGGCGCCGCCCATGAGGTCACGGGGAGCTGCACCTATCTCGAGGTCGGCGACAAAAAGGGCCTTGTGGACTACGGCATGGAGCAGGGGAAGGACCTGTTTGAAAACGAGCCCATCCCCGTCCCGCCTTCCGAGCTCGACTTCGTGCTGCTGACGCACGCGCACATCGACCACGCGGGCCTGCTGCCGCTGCTGTTCAAGCAGGGCTTCCGCGGCTCGGTATATACGAGCTCCGCCACGGTGCAGCTGTGCGACATCATGCTGCGCGACTCGGCCAATATCCAGATCCAGGAGGCCGAGTGGCAGAACCGCCGCGCCAAGCGCTCCGGCGGGGACCCGGTCGAGCCGCTGTACGGTCTCGAGGACGTGGACGGCATCATGGCGCGCATGATCCCCTGCCCCTACGACAAGATCGTGCAGGTCAACGACTGCGTGTCCATCCGCCTGACCGACGTCGGGCATCTGCTCGGCTCCGCCGCCATCGAGATCTGGCTGCATGAGGACGGGCAGGAGCGCAAGATCTGCTTCTCGGGCGACATCGGCAACCGCGATCAGCCCATCCTGCGCGACCCGATGTTCGTCTCCGACGCGCAGTACCTGGTGATCGAATCCACCTACGGCGACAGGCTGCACAGCGAGACGCGCGTGGACTACGTCACGGAGCTTGCGCGGCGCATCCAGGAGACCCTGGACAGGGGCGGCAACGTGATCATCCCCTCCTTTGCCGTGGGCCGCACCCAGGAGATGCTCTACTTCCTGCGCGAGATCAAGGAGCGCGAGCTTGTCAAGGGACACGGGGCCTTCCCGGTCTATGTGGACAGCCCCCTGGCCGTCGAGGCCACCGGCATCTTCCTGCAGTGCGATACCTCCTTCCTGGACGAGGAGGCCCAGGAGCTCATGCGCGCCGGCGTCAACCCCATCTGGTTCGAGGGGCTGGAGCTCTCGGTCTCCAAGAACGACTCGCAGGCCATCAACGAAAACCCCACCCCCAAGGTCATCCTCTCGGCCAGCGGCATGTGCGACGCGGGCCGTGTGCGCCACCATCTCAAGCACAACCTGTGGCGCCCGGAATCCAGCGTGCTCTTCGTGGGCTATCAGGCGGAGGGGACGCTCGGCCGCCTGCTGATCGACGGGGTCAAATCGGTCAAGCTCTTCGACGAGCTCATCGAGGTCAACGCCTCCATCGACGTGCTGCCCGGCGTCAGCGGCCACGCCGACAAGCAGGGGCTGCTCGACTGGCTGCAGGGCTTCGAGCGCAAGCCGGAGCTGGTCTTCGTCAACCACGGCGACCCCGAGGTCGCCGACAGCTTCGCCGCCTGTTTGGAGCAGGAGTACGGCTACCGTGCTTACGCCCCCTACAGCGGCACCTGCTTCGACCTGCTGCGCGGCGAGTTCGACGTCGAGACCGAGGGCCGGGCCATCGAGCGCCGCGCCGCCGCCTCCACAAAGGCCGCGCGCCTCTACGGCGAGCTCGTCGCCGCGGGCGAGCGCCTGCTGAAGCTCTGCCGCGCGGCGGAGGGACGGCCCAACAAGGACCTCAGCCGCTGGGCGAAGGAGATCCTGAAGCTTGCGGACATCCTCGAAAAGTAATACTGTCTGAGAGGAAAAAAGAGGATTCCCGTCGTTTTTCGTTGACATAATACTCATGCTGTGTTACATTGATAAATAGCTATCAGTACTCTTGGAGGCGCAGCATGGTAAACCCGGTGTTTGAGCCCGAGAAAGCGTTGGGCGCAAAGCTTACACAGATGGACAGACAGGAGCTGTGCTCCTTCGTGTCGGCGCTGTGCCGCGCGGTCGTGAACGAGGTCGGCTCCCGCGGACGCCGCGGCGGGATCTATCCCGAGAATATCAGCACCGCCGCGGACGGCAGCATTGCCCTCGGCCCCGCGGGCAAGTCCCCCTGGGAGGGGCAGGAGCTCGACTTTGTGGCGCCGGAGCTGTACTGGAACGGCCAGCTCTCCGCCGCGTCGGACGTCTACTCCGTCGGCATGCTGATGTACTACGCGCTCAGCGGCGGCAAGCTCCCGCTCGAGGACGAGGGCGAGGACGCCCAGCAGCGCCGCATGGCCGGCGGCAATCCGCGCGCCCCCCAAAACGCCGGGAAGCGGCTCGGCGCGATCATCGAAAAATCCATCCGCTTCAAGGCCTCCGAGCGCTACCAGACGCTCGAGGAGCTGCGCGCCGTGGTCGACAGCTGCGTCAGGGATCTGTATCTCGGCGGCGTGTCGAGCGCCGAGGCCATCTTCAAAAAGGCCGCCGGCGAGCTGAGCGACGTGGAGCGGATGATGGTCGGCATCATCGACTGCGACGAAGACGAGGCCATCGCCTCGGCCGACGAGTTCCCCCTCGAGCCGCCCGAGGACGGCGTCAAGGTATACAATCCCGCCCAGAAGGGCGGGCAGAAAGAGATCATCTCCGCCGCGCAGGCGCAGATGCTCTCCCAGAAGCTGCGGGGGGACTCCCCTCCCGCCGCTCCGAAGCGCAAGGCGGACGACGTGCTCACGCCCGTCACGCTCGAGCGCAGCAGCCCCGCGGTCCAGTACAAGCTGAAAACCGACCGAGAAAGGAAGATTGCTGAAGAGGTGAAAAAGCGCAGAAGAAGACCGCTCGCCGTCATACTGGTCCTGTGTGCGGTGCTGGTCATGGTGGCGATCATTATGAACGCCATGCTGAAGGACTTTGAACAGGCGCGCTCCCAGACCGACAATCAGCTCGAGCCCGCCGGCGTCGACCCCTATTCCGCCACGATGGCCCCCACCGCGGACGATAACGGCTATCCCATCTCGCAGGAGGACTTCGGCGCGCCGATGTCCGGGCCGAGCGTGACGATGGAGCCCGTCGAGATCCCCGAGATCGAGACGCCGAAGGAGCACGAGTACAAGATCTTCAAGGACGACGTGAGCTGGACCGACGCCCAGAAGAAGTGCGAAGGCATGGGCGGCCATCTGGTCGTCATCGAGAACGCGGCGGAGCTGGAGCAGGTCATCGCGATGGCCGAGGCCGAAGGGATCAGCCGCGTCTGGATCGGCTGCCACCGCGGCGGCGACAGCTACGACGATCCCGAAAACCGTCCCTACCTCTGGGAGGGCAAGGATCCGAGCTTCGAGGGCTACTTCCGCTGGGCCAAGGGCGAGCCGACCTATGTCGACAACGACGACACCGGCCGCCATGATGAGGATTATATCATGCTGTGGGATCACAACGGCTGGGCCTACAACGACAACCGCGACGATCCCTGCCACGACTATCCCGAGTTCTATTCCGGCACGATGGGCTACGTCTGTGAGTTCAACGACTGACGCCGGGACATAAAAGAAACTGCCTCAAAATGCGATGCATTTTGAGGCAGTTTCTTTTGCTTTTTTTCAGAGCTCGACGGCGCCGGTGTTCACAGAGCCGGTGACGCCGCATCTGCAGGCCGTCAAGGGCTTGCCGCATTTGGGGCAGCGCCTGACGCCGCCCTGCAGCGTGGTGGCCTGAAGGCCCGCGCCCGGGATCACGGTCTGCTCCAGCGTCACGCCGGTCGCCCCGCTGCCGGAGCCGCCGATCAGATAGTTCAGCGAGAAGCCGCCGATCACCTGTCCCATTTCGTCGTCCGACAGGGCGATCTTATCCTGTTCCTTAAATGCCATCTTATGTTCCTCCGTTCAAAAGAAAGTTTATCATGTTGCCGTTCTTCACGCGTTATCCGCCTTCGGCCCTGATATGCAGGCGCAGCTGATTGGGCAGGGTATGCGCGTCGTCCCAGCTGTATTCCATTTCCGACTCCGTGCTCGTCAGCACCGCCAGCGCAAGCTCGTCGCCGCCCTGCGTCACATCCAGCTTCGGCCCGTTGTAGCGCACGGTCATCCACACGCTCTCCGCCTCCTCGGCGGATTCGACGGTGATCTCCGCCTTCGGGTCGGTAAGTCTCGGCAGCAGCAGAACCTGGGTCAGCTCCTCAAAGGCCAGACGTACGCGCTGCGCCGTCTTGTACGGGATCTGGCTGCGGCTGCAGTATTGCTCGATCCGGCCGGCCATGGCGAGGAAGTCGAAGTCCCTGCCGCCGACGTCCAGCTCCAGCACCTTGAGCTTCCGCACGAAGCGGCGGGTCTTCTCCTTCTGCGGATCGTCGAAGATCTGCTCCGGCGTCCCTTCCTCGTAGATGCCGCCCTCGTCCATGTAGAAGACGCGGCTGCAGATCGCGCGGGCGAAGTTCATCTCGTGCGTGACGATCAGCATGGTCTTGCCGCTCTTCGCCAGGTCCCGGATGACGGCCTGCACCTCGCCCACCATGGTGGGGTCGAGGGCGCTGGTCGGCTCGTCCAGCAGGAGGATGTCCGGATCCATCGCCAGCGCCCGGGCGATGGCGACGCGCTGCTTCTGGCCGCCGGAGAGCTCGTCCGGGTAGTGCAGGGCCTTTTCGGCGAGGCCCACCGTGCGCAGCAGGCGCATGCCCTCGTCATAGGCCTCCTGCTTCGACCTGCCCAGCAGGTCCATCGGGCCCAGCATGATGTTCTCGATCGCCGTCATGTGGCCGAAGAGGTTGAAGGACTGGAAGACCATGCCCATCCTCCGGCGCACCCGGCCGAGATCGCATTCCGGGTCGGTGATCTCCTCATCGTCGATCCAGATGTGCCCCGCCGTCGGCTTTTCCAGCAGGTTCAGACAGCGCAGGAACGTGCTCTTGCCCGTTCCGGACGGGCCGATCACGGAGATCACGTCGCCGTCGTTGATGACGGCGTTCACGTCCCTGAGGGGCGTCGCCTCGGGGTAGGCCTTCTGCAAATGCTCGATCCTAAGCATCGGTCCTGACCCCCTTCAGAATGGTCTCGGGGCTGCGGCGCTTCGGATCGCAGCGCCGCTCGATCAGGCGGATCAGCACGCCGATCGCGCCCTCCAGCAGGAAGTAGATGACCGTCACCGCGATCAGCGGGAAGAAGGCCTCGTAGGTGCGGCTGCGCACGATGTCGCCCATCTTGGTCAGATCCTGCACGGCGATGTAGCCGACGATGGCCGTCGCCTTGAGCAGGGCCACGACCTCGCCCTTGAAGGCGGGCAGGATGTGGGGGACGGCCTGCGGCAGGATGATGCGGAAGAAGGTGCGCCGGTCGGAGAAGCCCAGGGCGGAGGCGGCCTCGTACTGCCCCCTGTCGACGGCGCCGACGCCGAGCTTCAGAAGGCCGAACACCGCCGCGCCGAAGGTGAGGCTCAGGCCGATCACGGCCACCGTGACGCCGCTGACGGACAGGCTGCCGAAGACGATGTAATACAGGATCATCAGCAGCACCACCGCGGGCATGCCCTGTACCAGCCAGGTGCAGAAGCGGGTGACCGCGTTGGCGACGGGGCTGCCGCTGCGGCAGAGCATGAAGGCGGCGAAGCCCAGCAGCGTCCCGAACAGCAGGGACAGGGCCGTGATCAGCAGCGTGTTCCCGACGCCCTGTACGAACAGCCGCCAGCGGTTCTCGCGCAGGAAGGTCTTTTCAAGACTGGACATGACGCCGCCCGCGCGTCCCGTCTTCGCCGCGTCCCGGGTCCTGAGCACCGCCATCAGGGTATTGCAGGGGTAAAAGGCTTCGGAGAAGTTGACGCTCTCCATGCGCTCCTCCGTGATGGAGAAGCAGGAAGCGGCGAAGTCCGCCTTGCCGCTCTGGACGGCGGGCAGGATGCCGTCGAAGGTCATGGGGACCAGCTCGAGGCCGTAGCCGCTGGCCAGGCAGAAGCGGGCCGCCATGTCGATCTCCAGGCCCACGATCTCCCCGTCCCGGTAGTACTCCATCGGCGCATAGGTGGGATCGGTCGCCAGCCTGAGCACACCCCTCGGCGCGGAGGCATTGTCGAGCACGGGCATGGTCTTTTCGTCCTCGGGACGGTCCAGCCACTTGGTGATCAGTTCTTCCAGCTCTCCGCTCTCTCTGGCGGAGCGCAGCCACGCGTCCAGCTCCGCCTTGAGCGCCTCGCCCCTTTCGCCCTTGGGCAGCGCGATGGCGGTGTCGAAGCTGTCCAGCGGCTCGTCCAGAATCTCCACCGAGGGGTGCTCCGCCGCCACAAGCCGCAGCACGGGCTCGTCGCCGGGGAAGCCGTCGATCTTGCCGCCCTCCAGCGCGGCGGCCAGATCCGTATAGGTACCGAAATATTCAAACTGCACGTCGGGAAGCCGCGCCAGCACGATCTCGTCGAAGATGGTCCCGATCTGCACCCCGATGCGCCCGCCGTTGAGCGCGTCCATCGCGCTCGATCTCCGCGGCGCCTCGCCGCGTACCATGACGCCCAGCTTCTCTTCAAAGAGCACGTCGGAGAAGAGGAAGCTCTCGCGCCGCTCCGGGGTGGCGTGCAGGTTCGCCATGAGCACGTCCGCGTCGCCGCTGACGGCTGCAGCGAAGATGCTGCTGTAGTCGTAGACCCGGAAGCTCAGGTCCGCGCCCAGCCAGCGGGCGAAGCGGTAGGCCAGTTCGATATCGTAGCCGCAGAGGCGGTTGTCCTTGTAAAAGGTGTAGGGCGGCGAAATGCCGGAGGTGCCCACGGTCAGGTGCAGCGCCGGCTTTTCCGGCAGCTCGATCACAGGCATCTTCTCGTCCCCCTCGACCACCCAGCGCCGGAACATGTCGTCCAGCGTGCCGTCCGCGCGGGCCCCCGCGAGGAAGCGGTTGACCTGCTTTTCCAGATCCGGGATCTCGGATACGGGCGAAATGCCCAGGGCGATCTCCACCGTCTCGCCCAGGGTCTCGTCCAGCAGGTGCACGCCGCGCTGCCCGTTCTCGATGGACAGCTCCATCTGCCGCAGGTCGTAGATGAAGGCGTCGATCTTGCCGTGCGCCACGGCCTCGTAGCCCATGAACTTGTCGTCGAAGAAGGCCAGCCTGGCCTCGGGGAGCTCGGCGCGGACGGCGCGCTCGCCCGCGCTGCCGGGACTGATGCCGACCGTGACGTCACGGCTGTTGAGCTCCGCGACGGAGCGGATACCGTCCTCCGCGTATGCCGCGGGAAGGGCCAGCAGCGGCGCCGCCAGCAGGAGCAGCACGAGAAGGACCGCGATTTTCGATCTCACGAGCGCGCCCCCCTTCCCGGCGTTTTGTCACCGTTATGATACCACAAATCCCGGATGAAAAAAAGCCGGGTTTGGCTCTTTTTCATCCGGGATCATGGGAAATGTTGTTCGCTTTCGCCTGCATCAGGCCGCGGCGGCTTTTTTCGCGCGCAGGATCTGGAAGGCGACGACGCCGCCCACGAGCAGCAGGCCTGCCAGGTCGGTGGCGACGCCCGGGTAGATCAGCAGCAGACCGCCGACCGCGGAGGCGATGCGCAGCGGCGCGGACAGCGTGCCGCGGTAGAAGCCCTCGAGCGCCATGGACAGGCCGAACATGCCGGCAAGCGAGGTGACGATGATGGACACGACCTCGACCACGGTGGTGTCGACAAAGACCATGGCGGGATTGAGCGCGAGCATGTAGGGGATGATGAAGGCGGCGATGGCGAGCTTCGTCGCGTTCACGCCGGTCTTCATGGGGCTGGCGTGCGCGATGGCCGAGCCCGCGTAAGCCGCGAGCGCGACCGGCGGGGTGATGTCCGCCACGATGCCGAAGTAGAACACGAACATGTGCGCCGCGATGCTCGGGATACCCATGCGGATCAGCACGGGGGCGCAGGTCGTGGCCATGATGACGTAGTTGGCGGTGGTCGGCACGCCCATGCCGAGGATGATGCAGGTCAGCATCGTCAGAAACAGCGCCACGATCTTGTACCCGCCCGAGGCCCCGATGATCAGGGAGATCAGGGACGAGCCGATGCCGGTGGTGGTGATGACGCAGGCGATGACGCCCGCCACCGCGCAGGCCACGCCCACGGTGAGCGTGCTCTTGGCGCCGTTTTCCAGCGCGTCGATGAAGCGGGAGAAGTCGATGCGGTAGCCCACGTCCTCGTGGAAGACGATGCGGATGATGCGGGTCTCCCTGTGGACCATGCTGACGGCCACGGCGAGGGCGGTGGCGGCGATGGCCGCGAAGGCCATGGTGCGGGTCATCAGGAAGTAGACCAGCGCAACCAGCGGCAGGAGCAGGAAGCCGTTGCGCAGGAAAAGCGGCCAGAACAGCGGCAGCTTCTCGCGCGGGATGCCGGTGAGGTTGTTCTTTCTCGCCTCGAGATGCACCATGATGAAGATGCCCGCGAAGTACTGCACCGCCGGCAGGATCGCGCGCAGGGCGATATAGCCGTAGCTCACGGTCACGTTCGGCATGGTGACGTATTCCACCATCAGGAAGGCAGCCGCGCCCATGATGGGGGGCATGATCTGGCCGCCGGTGGAGGCCGCGGCCTCGACGGCGCCCGCGAACTCCGGCTTGTAGCCGGTCTTCTTCATCATCGGGATCGTCACGGAGCCGGTGGTCACGGTGTTGCCGACCGAGGAGCCGGACACCATGCCGCACAGGGCCGAGGAGATGACCGCGACCTTGGCCGGGCCGCCCGAGGACGCGCCCGCGATGGAATTGGCAAGCTCGATGAAGAACTGGGTGATGCCCGTCTTTTCCAGAAACGCGCCGAAGATGACGAAGAGCACGATGAAGTTCAGGCAGGCGCGGATGGGCGTGCCGATGATGCCGTCCGCCGTGTAGAAGAGGTTGTACACGTTCATCTGCAGGGACTTCTGCGTCATGGCGTACACGATGAAAACCGAGGCCACGATCACGATGGGCAGACCCACCGCGCGGCGGCAGGCCTCCAGCGTGACGAGGATGCCGATCACGCCCAGCACGACCTCAAGCTTCGTCAGCATGATGCCGCGGTTGATGATCGCGCGGTAGTTGATCACAAAATAGAGATAGGCCGCGACCCCCAGCGCCATCAGCACGATGTCGTACCAGGGGATGAAGTTGACCTTCTTCGGCTGACGGCGGCTGACGGGGAAGTTCAGGAAGACAAGCAGCACGATCATCCCGACGAAGGATGCGCGCTCCATGCGGATCTCGCCCGGATAGAAGAGCAGGAAGACGGAATAGAGGGAAAACAGCACAAAGAGCAGGCGCACGATGCGGCGCGTTTTCCCCTTGTAGACACGGACGTTCGCCTCGCGGTCATACTTTTCCAGCACGGCGGTCGTATTCGCTTCGATCTCCTCGGGCGTTTCGCCGAAGTCGTCCTTCGCGATCAGCTCCTCGTCGTGAAGCTCCTGCTTGGTTTTTTTGTAGTCTTTTTCAAATTCAGGCATGTGTGTTGCTCCTTACCGTATGGAAAAGTGGACTTTCGCGTTTTTGCCGCAGAGCTCGTTGAGGACGATGCGGCGGTCGCCGATTTTGAGGATGTGGTCGTAGACCGTGCCGACGACGTAGTTGAGATCGTCCATGCGCATCTCGATGTTGGAGAGGATCATCTCCCCGTCGTCGCCGTAGCTGAGCTGCCACGAGGGGTCCAGCTCCTCGGCCACGCCCGCGCCGAAGCTGTAGTAGACGCAGCCGGTCAGCCAGATCTCACCGCCGCGGCGCTCGTAGATCTCCGTCACGTCGCTCTTGTTGACCGAGTGGCGGAAGGTGACGGAGAAGCTCTCCCCGTCCTTGAGAGGCAGGCGGGCGTAGACATGGCCGGTGTCCTGGTTCGAGAGGACGAGGCCGGGGCCCTGCGTATAGGGGAACACGAACAGGGCAACCGCAGCGATCACAAGGATCGCCGCGGCTGCCAGCATGATTTTATGCGTGGACTTCAAGGCGCTGCCCTTACATCAAGCCCTTTTCCTTATAGAACTTCACGGCGCCGTCGTGCCAGGGGATGGACACGCCGGAGACGGCGGTGTTCAGGTCAAGCTCGTTGCCCTTGGCATGGCCCGCGGTGATGTCGGCCTTGTAGTCGAACAGGCCCTTGACGAAGAGGTAGACCACATCGCTGGGAACCTTGTTGGAGGCGACGATGGTGGCCATGACCGCCACGGCGGGGACGTCGTTCGCCACGGGGCTGTAGGTGCCGCCGGGGATCTTGCCGTAGTAGTAGAAGCCGTAGTCGGCCTTGAGGGCGTCGGCATGCGCGTCGTCGACGGGCAGGAGGTTGAAGTCAAAGCTGGTGGCCAGCTCCGTGATGGCGGTGGTGGGATAGCCCGCGACGACGAAGGCGGCGTCGATGGTGCCGTTCTTCAGGGAGTCGGCGGAGTCGGCAAAGCTCTGGTTGGAGACCTTGATGTCGTCAAAGCTCATGCCGTAGGCCGCAAGGATCTGCTTGGCGTTGAACTCGGTGCCGCTGCCGGCGTCGCCGACGGAGACGTTCTTGCCGCGCAGCTGGTCAATGGAGGTGATGTCCTTCTTGGCGACGATCTGCACATACTCGGGGTAGCAGGAGCACACCGCGGAGAAGCTGGTGATGGGGTCGCTGCCGGAGAAGAGATCGGTGCCGGTGTAGGCGTAGTACATGACGTCGTTCTGCACGATGGCGATGTCGGCCTGGCCGGCCTCAAGCATCTGGATGTTGGCCTTGGACGCGCCGGTGGACTCGACATTGATGTTCAGCGTGCCCTTGTACTTCTCGTTGAGGACGTTGGCGATCACGCCGCTGAAGCCGTAGTAGGTGCCGGAGGTGCCGCCGGTGGCGTAGGTGAGCTTGGTCTCGGACTTGCCGCCGCAGGCGCACAGGGCAAACACCATGGTCAGGGCGAGCAGAAATGCAATGACTTTTTTCATGTTGGGTTCCTCCATCCCGAATGATTCTTCTTTATTAACGGCGAAAAATTTTTTCAGAAAAAACTTGTTTTACGCCTGTTGTGGTGTTATACTACAACCAAAAGTTGATTTTGGCAAGCCCCTATTTGTATTTTTGCGATTTTGACGGATTCTCTCTCCTTCGCTGCCCGGTTTTTATGAAAAAGCGATAAAGAAAGCCGTCCATTCGCGCATACACCATTGTATTATTCATTTTCTTCCATCCCCGTCACAGTTCGCGCACGCATTGCCAGGAGGCCGGTAAACATGGATTTCGCACTCTTAAAAAGCTTCATCGCGGTGGCCGAGGAGAAGAGCTTCTCCTCCGCGGCCAAGAACCTTTTCATCTCCCAGCAGACGCTGTCCAAGCAGATCGCCAAGCTCGAGGAGGATCTCGGCACGACGCTGTTCATCCGCAGCCGCCCGCTCGCCCTGACGCCGGACGGCGGACATCTGCTGCCGATCGCCAAGGAGATCCTGCAGCTCAAGCAGCAGTTCGAGGAGAGCTCGAGCCGCAGTTTTTCGGGCGCGCACTACATCCATCTGGGCATCGAGCACACCATTGCCCGCGCGATATTGCCGCGGGTGCTGCCCGCCTTCCTGCGCGAGCACCCCGACACCTTCCTCAAGCTGAGCGAGGAGTCGCCCGATGTGATGCAGAAGTCCATCTCCTACGACGGGGTGGATCTGGTGATCGGCTCGCTCGGCAGCGTGCCGGAGAAGTTCGAGGCCATCCCCCTATGCAAGAAGGAGCAGCTGCTGGTGGTGCCGAAGGAGCTGATGGCCGCGCTCGCGGGCGATCGCCTGCGCGAGCTGCGGGAACGCTTCTCCGTCAGCGCCGACCTGAGCTTTTTCGAGAAGGCCCCCTTCATTAAAATACCGCGCCAGTCCTCGGGCGGACGGGCGCTGAACAGCTATCTGAAATATTACGATATCAACCCCCGCTTCGTGTGCGAGCTGACGAACATCGAGAACGCCTTCCAGCTCGCCAACGCGGGTCTCGGCGTGTTCATTTACGCCCGTGTGTTCTGGGACATGCTCTCCCCGGAGCTGCAGCAGGACTATCTGAAGAACATCTACATCTTCCCCCTGCCCTACCTGCCCGACATCGAGGACGTCTGCGCCTATTACAACCGCGAGGTCGGCCTGCACGGCATGACGCAGGAGCTCTTCGAGGCCGTCCGCGCCTTCTTCGAGGAGTACAAACGCGGCGGCCAGATCAATTAGCGTCCCGGCGGCCGCCGTGGACGGCAGCGGATGATACGATAATAAACAGTAGACATCTCATCGGATCCGTGATAGAATAACCGCGGTCATTGTACCGGCCCAAAATTCTGTTTTAAGGGGAAGAACATGAAAGTCACCATGTACGGCATCCGTTCCTGCCATGACTGCGTCGACGCGGAGAAGCTGCTCAACGAAAAGCACATCCCCTTCGAGTATCTCGACTTCGCCGAGAACCCGGTCTGGCTCAAGGACTTCCTTCAGCTGCGCGACAAGAGCCCGTTCTTCGCCTTCGTACGCGACAACGGCTATATCGGCATCCCCTATTTTGAGCTGGAGGACGGCACGAAGACCTTCGACGTCAACGAGGTCGCCGCGAAATTCTGATCGTTCCCGGATGCAAAACGTCCCCGCCGTACGGCGGGGACGTTTTGCGTTAACAGTATTTGTCCCGGCGGGGTTTGATCTGTCCGGCCAGCGAACGGATGGCGAAATGCTCCGCATGATTCTCCTCGATACAGGCGCGGGCGGCGGCGATGTCCTCCTCCTCGACCAGCAGGGAGATCCCGCAGCTCAGCTCCCCCTGAATGGAGCGCGGCGTCGGCGCGATGCGGTTCGGGATGCCGTGTCTGTCCAGCAGATCGTGCAGGGCCAGCCCCTGCTCATAGTTGGCAAAGAGGATATACCAGCGTACGATATCAGCCATTGAGCATCTCGACAAAGGCGCCGATGCGGGTGCGCAGCTGCTCGGCGTCGGTGTCGGCGTAGTCGGTCTCAAGGCTCAGCACGGGCACGCCGGCCTCCTTGAGCGCACGGGTGACGGAGTATTTCTCCGTGTCGTACAGGCAGCAGAACTTGAGGTTGCAGTCGATGACGCCGTCGACCTTGTACTCCCTGACCAGACGCAGGATGTCGTCGATGCGGCCGGTGTTCGGGGTAAAGCAGGCGCAGTTGGTCTTCATGTAGCGCTCGGACAGGGCCATGTACATCTCGTCCAGCGTGGTCTTGCTCTCGTCGACCAGATTCTCGAAGTAGCGGGTGCCGGTGCACATCTCCTCGCAGACGACGGCGGCGCCGCTGGTCTCGATGATGTTGTGCAGCTTCCAGTTGGGAACGGCCAGCGGCGTGCCGGTGACCAGGATGCGCTTGGTGCCCGCGGGGACGACGGAGACGCCGTCTTTGATGCGCTGCTCGAGCTCGTCGGCCAGGCGGTTGCACATCTGGGCGCAGCGGACGGGATCGTCGAAGAAGGCGATCTGCGTCATCAGCAGCACGTCGCGCCCGGAGATGGGCAGGCATTCGCTCTTGCGGCAGTCGTAGACGCGCTGCAGCGCCCTGCGCTTTTCGTTGTGGATGCGGATGGATTCGGCCAGCTTCTCGGGCGTGATGGCGTTGCCGGTGAACTCCTCGACCTTCTTCGCAAACTCGACGATCTCTTCCTTCCAGCGGAGGATATCCTTCTCGCGCTTCATCTGGGGCACGTCCATGACGTACATGGGCACGTCCTCGCCCAGGATCTCGTAGGCCTTCTTTTTGCCGTCGCAGGTGGTCTCGCCCACGTACATGTCGGCGATGCGGAAGAAGGGGCAGGTGCGGCCGAGACGGGCGCCGACGCTGGCCTTGATCAGCGGGCAGGTGCTCTTGGGCAGGACCTTCTCGCCGTCGGGGACCCAGAACTGGGAGCCGCCGCACAGGCCGGTCACGATGCCGTCAGCCGCGACGATGACCTCATCGGGAACGTAGACGCAGAAGGTGCCGAAGACCTTGCGGCCCGCCTTCTGGGCCTCGATCAGCTCGGCGGGGCGGATGCCGTGGACCTCGGAGATGACCAGATCCCAGAAATCCATGGCCTTGGGGCGGTTGCTCTGCGAGAGGAAGACGTCGCCGACGGCGGTGGGAAGCACCTGGCACAGCAGATCGTGGTTTTCAAGATCCATTCCCAGATCCTGCCACATTTTGACGTAGTCGGACATAGATTGCTCTCCTTTTATTCATTAAATTCTTGTGTTTTTCCGCCGCGAAGGCAGCCACTTCGCGCCGGGAAACGCAGTCGGACGGCGGTCAGCCTCCGCCGTCAGGGGGAACAAGCCTGCCTTTATCTTAATCGCGGTGATCGGCCTTGTCAAGTCAAACAGGCGCCCCGCCCGGACAGGCGGAGCGCCCGGCCCGTCTTCTCTGTCCGGCGTTCGGAGGACGGCGCGGCGGGGCAGGATTTGAAACGTTTCCCGCTCTCCCGGTTGACAGATCGCCCTTATTTGCCGTATACTGTAACCGCGATTTTGCGCGATTTGCACAATCGTTGAACTTTTGTCAACTCCGCTTTTCAAAATTATAATTTATTCATTTGTCACGCGCACAATATTCAAACGAAAAAAGGGAGGAAGCATCATGCTTACAGTCAACGCCATGGGCGACAAGTGCCCGATCCCCGTCGTCAAAACGAAGAAGGCCATCGACGCCCTCACGGGCGACGAGACCGTGGAGGTCCTCGTGGACAACGAGACCGCCGTCGAGAACGTTACCAAGGCCGGCAAGGCCATGGGCTACGCCGCCGAGAACGAGCAGCTCGGCGAGGGCGCGTACAGGGTCGTCATCCATGTGGTCAAAGGCGCGGTCGCTCCCGCCCCCGCGGAGGACGCGGCCGAGGTTCCCTGCTGCTGCGGCAGGAAGAAGGTCGTCGTCTCCGTCGGCTCGAACAAGATGGGCGAGGGCAGCGAGGAGCTTGGCGGGATCCTCATCAAGTCCTTCTTCTTCGCACTCACCCAGCTCGACGAGCTGCCCGCGACGATCATTTTCTACAACAGCGGCGTCAATCTGAGCTGTGAGGGCTCCCCGGTGCTGGAGGATCTGAAGAACCTGGCCGCGCAGGGCGTGGACATCATCAGCTGCGGCACCTGCCTGAACTACTACGGTCTCAAGGAAAAGCTCGCCGTGGGCGAGGTCTCCAACATGTACGACATCGTGGAGCGCCAGCGCGCCGCGGATCTTGTCATCAAGCCCTGATGCGCGCCAAAGCACCCGCGCTGATCATTTCCTTCGCCAACGTCACGGAGGCGCTGGCGGTGGAGCGCTTTTGTCAGGAGGCCTCCCTGCCCGGGCGCATCATCCCCGTCCCGCGCGAAGTCACGGCAGGCTGCGGGCTCGCCTGGAAGGCCGCGCCCGAGGACCGGGAGGCTCTGATCGGCGCCCTCGACGGGGCGGGTCTGACTTACGAGGGCGTCTGCATCGTCAACATTTGATTCGGAGGGATTACGCTTGCGCTACGCGATCGGAATCGACATCGGCTCGACCTGCGCGAAGACCGTCGTGATGGACGAGACGGGCGGGATCGTCCGCCGCATGCTGCAGCCCACGGGCTGGAGCAGCGTAGACACCGCGGAGGCCATCCGCGCCGAGCTCTTCCGCGAAGGCGTCTCCATGGAAGACTCCCGCTGTGTCGCCACGGGCTACGGGCGCGTTTCCGTCCCCTATGCGGACAGGTGCGTCACGGAGATCACCTGCCACGGCCGCGGGGCCTGCCGTATCTTCGGCACGGACGAGCTGCTGATCATCGACATCGGCGGGCAGGACACCAAGCTCATCGCCGTTGAGGACGGCATGGTCAAGGACTTCGTGATGAACGACAAGTGCTCGGCGGGCACCGGGCGCTTTCTGGAGATCATGGCCAACACGCTCTCCCTGCGCCCCGCGGAGCTGTGCGAGCTCGCCGCCGGCGGCGGCA
This sequence comes from Oscillospiraceae bacterium, assembly GCA_024691985.1. Classification (GTDB taxonomy): domain Bacteria; phylum Bacillota; class Clostridia; order Oscillospirales; family Oscillospiraceae; genus Limivicinus. The sequence continues at coordinate 47,424 of JAILNC010000085.1, forward strand.
GCACCTCCATCAGCTCCATGTGCACGGTCTTTGCCGAGTCCGAGGTCATCAGTCTGATCGGCCGCGGCGAGAAGCGCGAGAACATCGCCTTCGCGGTGGTGGATTCCATCGTGAAAAAGGTGGTCTCCCAGGCCAGCCGCATCCAGTCCGATGCAAAGACGGTCTGCCTCACCGGCGGGCTGTGCGAGTTCGATTACCTGCTGCAGACCCTGTCGCAGCAGCTCGGCAGACGGGTGGTCTCCGGACCGGACGCCCGCTATGCCGGGGCCATCGGCGCGGCGCTGGCCGCGCGGAAGCTGCTCAGCTGAGGAGGACAAAGCATGTACGATCTTCCCGAACAATTCTCCGCCTTCGGCGAGGCCCGGCAGAAGGGCTTTCTCACCGTCAAATCCGTCAAGGAGGCGGGCGGCATGGTGGCGGGCGTCTTCTGCACCTTTACGCCGCTGGAGATCCTGGACGCGGCGGGCTTTCTGCCGGTGAGCCTCTGCGGCATGAGCGACGAGGTCATCCCCGCGGCGGAGGCCCATCTGCCGCGCAACCTCTGCCCGCTCATCAAATCCAGCTACGGCTTTGCCGTAAGCCAGAAATGCCCCTATACCTACTTCGCCGATCTCATCGTGGGCGAGACCACCTGCGACGGCAAGAAGAAGATGTACGAGCTGCTGGGAAAACTCAAACGCACCTATATCCTGCATCTGCCCCAGGGCGAGGATCCGAACGCGCTGGAGAGCTGGACGAAGGAGCTGCGCCGCTTCATCGCTTATCTGGAGGATACCTTCTCCCTGCGCATCACGGACGAAGCCCTGCGCGAGGCCGCGCACATGCGCAACCGCGAGCGCCAAAAGCGCATGCGCCTCATGGAGCTGATGAAGCTCGACCCGCCTCCGATGCGGGGCGAGCAGCTGGCCTCCGTGCTCGACGGCGCCGGCTTCCTCTTCGAGGCGGCGAGCCGCGAAGCAAAGCTCGACTCGCTGGCCGAAGAGGTCAGCACGCAGTACGTCGCAGGCGAACGTCCCGTCTCTGCCTCGGACAAGCGCATCCTCGTCACCGGCTGTCCGATCGGCGGCGTGCTGAAAAAGGCCGTCGGCCTGATCGAGCGCAGCGGCGGCACGGCGGTCTGCTTTGAAAACTGCAGCGGCATCAAGGCCGCCTGGCAGATGGTGGACGCGGACGCACCGGACATCGTGCGGGCCATCGCCGCGCGCTATCTGGAGATCGGCTGCGCCGTCATGACGCCGAACGCAAAGCGCTTCGCCCTGCTGGAGCGTCTGGTCGACGAGTACAGGATCGACGGCGTCGTGGAGGTCGAGCTGCAGTTCTGTACGCCCTATCTCATCGAGGCCCATCCCGTGCGCGAGTGGGCGCGCGGGCGCGAGCTGCCCTATCTGGGGCTCGAGACCGACTACTCGCAGAGCGACGCCGGACAGCTCTCCACCCGGCTGGAGGCATTCTTAGAGAGGTTATAAGCCATGATCTATCTGGACAACGCCGCCACCACGATGAAAAAGCCCCCGCAGGTAGCCCAGGCCGTCGTGCGCGCCATGAACAGCATGGGCAACGCCTCGCGCGGGGCGCACAGGGAGGCGCTGACGGCCTCCCGCGTCGTATATGACACGCGCGTCAAGCTCGCGCAGCTCTTTAACTGCAGGCGGCCCGACCATGTGGTCTTCACCTGCAATTCCACCGAGGCGCTGAACATCGCGATCGCGGGGGCCCTGGACCCCGGCGATCATGTGGTGACCACCGTTCTGGAGCACAACAGCGTCCTGCGCCCGCTCTACCGCCACGAGGCGGAGCGCGGCGGCGCGCTCGGCTTTGTCCGCTGCGACGCGCTCGGCAGGCCGATCTACGAGGATTTCGAAGCCCTCATCACGCCGCGCACCCGCGCCATCGTCTGCACCCATGCCTCGAACCTCACCGGCAACATCGTGGATCTCAGGCGTGTAAGCCGGATCGCAAAGGCCCACGGCCTGCTGCTGATCGTCGACGCCTCCCAGACCGCGGGCGCCGTCCCCATCGACATGGAGGAGCTGGGCGTCGACGTGCTCTGCTTTACCGGGCACAAGGGTCTGATGGGTCCGCAGGGCACGGGCGGTCTCTGCATCCGCGAGGGCGTGGAGCTGCGTCCGTGGAAGGTGGGCGGCTCGGGCGTACAGTCCTACAGCCGCACCCAGCCGGCGGAATACCCGACGCGCCTCGAGGCCGGGACGCTGAACTCCCACGGCATCGCCGGGCTCTCCGCCGCGCTGGACTATATCCGCGAGACCGGGCTCGACCGCATCGCCGCCGGGGAGTCCTCGCTGATGCGCAGGCTGTACGAGGGCGTGCGGGACATCCCCGGCGTCACGGTCTACGGCGACTTCACAGCCGCGGAGCGCACAGCCATCGTCGCGCTGAATCTCGACGGATACGACTCCGCCGCCGTCGCGGACGAGCTCTCCGAGCGCTATGACATCGCGGTGCGTCCGGGCGCGCACTGCGCGCCGCTGCTGCACAAGGCGCTGGGGACGGATCTGCTCGGCGGCGCGGTGCGCTTCAGCATCTCCTGCTTCAACACCGAGGAGGAGATCGACGCCGCCGTCCGCGCCGTCCGCGAGCTCGCGGAAGAATAGCTTCGCCCGGGCTGAAAAAAGCAAGGCGGAACACGCAAATTTTGCGTGTTCCGCCTTGCTTTTTTATTTTTTTAATAGAAGGTCGCGACGGGCTGCTCGGGGGGATCGCAGGGCTCGTGGGAGATGTAGGTCAGCACGGGGCCCTTGCGCCCGTAGGCCGGGGAGAAGCGGAAATTGATCTTCGCGGTGAGCTTCATCCAGCCTTCGTCCGTGACGGAGTCGGCCTTGTCCCACTTGCAGACCAGGGCTGCGAACTGGATATCCTCCACGCAGCAGGTCATGACGTGGCGGCCGATGACGAAGGTGTTGACCGGCAGGCGCCTGCGCACGAGGCTCTTGCCCTTGAAGCGCACGGTCTTGCCCTCGTACTTCTTCGGCTCCTCGCTCATGTCGCGGTACCACTCGGCGTAATCGTCGTCGCCGATCTCCACGATGGGGGCGTTTAGGTCGAAGGGCAGGGGATCCTGGATGTCGTCGTAGACCACCTTGCCGCTCGGCTCCTCATAGGCGATGTCCGCCCGGCGGGAGACCGCGCGCACCAGCTTGTGATACGGCATCTTGTCCTGCCTGAGATCAAAGCGGTTGAAGACCACGAGCTCGCAGCTCTTGAGCTTGTCGTAGACGAGGCTGCGCATGTTGTTGTTATAGGTCAGGATCGTGCGGGAGTCCGCGAACATGAACTCCTGATACACCATCCAGCCGTCGGGCATGGCGGCGTAGAGGACGTCGAGCAGCCACATGCCGTTGTACTCGATCACGACGCGCTCCGCCCTCGTCTCCCGCGCCCAGCGGGCGAGGTTTTCCTGCGTCAGCTCGCTCTGGTCCTCCAAAACGCGGATCTGGACGCTTTTATCGGCAAACTGGTCGGGCTCGTACTCCTCGACGCCCTCCTCGCAGACCAGCAGCAGGGTGCGCTCCCCGTTGCAGAAGCGCTTGTCCTCCAGCGTCTCCTGGATGAATTTCGTCTTGCCGCCCTCGAGAAAGCCCGTGAAGAGATACACGGGCATGGTCCGGGGCTCGGCGGCGCGTCTGTCAGCCAAGGTCAAACAGCTCCTTCAGGGCGGCCTCGTTCAGCTTCGAGCCGATGACGCAGAAGCGGCCTGTGACCGCCGCGGCGCCGCGGCGCAGGTCGATCTCGCCGGGGACGAAGTCGAAATAGAGCCAGCCGCCGTCGCTCGCGTCGAGGATGCCCTTGGCGCGCAGCACGGTCCCGTACTTCTCCGCGTCGTCGAGCTTCGCGAGGATGGCGCGCAGCTTCTCCTCGGAGAACTTCTTCGGCGTCTCCATGCCCCAGCTCTGGAAGATCTCGTCGGCGTGGTGGTGGTGATGATGGTGATGCTCATGCTCGTCGTCATCGTCGTCATCGTGGTGGTGGTGATGGCACTCGCATTCGGGATCGTCGCACTCGTCCTCGTCATGGTGATGATGGTGGTGATGGTGGTGCTCGTGCTCGTCGTCGTCATCGTCATCATCGTGGTGGTGATGGCACTCGCATTCGGGATCGTCGCATTCGTCCCCGTCGTGGTGGTGGTGATGGTGGTGCTCGTGCTCGTCGTCGTCATCGTCGTGGTGGTGATGATGGCACTCGCACTCCGGATCGTCGCACTCGTCCTCGTCGTGGTGATGGTGGTGGTGATGCTCGTGCTCGAGCTCGCGCAGCTGGGCCTTGAGGCCGTTCTCGTCCATGGCGGCGAGGATCTGCGCGCCGCTGAGCTGCTCCCAGGGCGTGGTGATCAGCGCGGCCTCGCCATTGAGGGCCTTGAGAAGCTCCGTCGCCTCGGCGACCTTCTCGGGCTTGACCGAGTCGGTGCGGCTGAGCACCAGCAGGTCCGCGCTCGCGACCTGGTCGTTGAAGAACTCGCCGAAGTTGCGCATGTACATCTTGGCCTTGCCGGCGTCCACGACCGTGACCTTCGCGCCGATGTGCGCGTCCTCGACGCGCTCGACCGCGGCGGCGACGTCCGAGAGCTTGCCGACGCCCGAGGGCTCGATGAGGATGCGGTCGGGGGCGAAGTCGCCGATGACCTGTCGGAGCGCCTTCGTGAAGTCGCCCACCAGGGTGCAGCAGATGCAGCCGGAGTTCATCTCCGTGATCTGCACGCCCGCGTCCTGCAGGAAGCCGCCGTCGATGGCGATCTCGCCGAACTCGTTCTCGATGAGGACGAGCTTTTCGTTCTGGTAGCCCTCCGCGATCAGCTTGCGGATGAGCGTGGTTTTCCCGGCGCCGAGGAAGCCGGAGAAGATGTCTATTCTTGTCATGGTGTTTGAAACTTCCTTCCATGTGTTTTATCTAAATAGGTATTATATCACCCTTGTCAATGCCTCCGCCGGGGCGAAAGTGGTAAAAAGCAAAAAGCTTTACCGAATATTCATAAACGCAGAGGAAGCGCCCGAAGGCGCTTCCTCATATTTTCAATTCGTTTTTCGCGGGGGCGTGTACCTCGCGAAAAACACTTCTCAGCTCTCAAGTGTGCGAGCGTCGTCAAACGAAGCTCGCGTCGTTCCGTTTCCGTCTTGCGACGAAAACTGCACATCTGCTCCCTCCGTTTTCCTCTTAACTGCAAAGCGGACGCTTTGCAGTTAAAAGGAGGCGCAGCGGAATAAGTGAGCTTTCGTCATGCCTGACGGAAGCGAAAGATATGGAGCTTGTGCCGACGTAGTGCGCGCAGAGAGCTGCAAACTCATCGAAATGCTTGCATTTCGATGATTAAAGCCCCGCGTCCATGCTGTCGGCGCGGTCGATGATCTTCTGCACGAAGTCCTCGTTCCAGACGCCGGTGTAAAACAGCAGGTCGATGACGGAGAAGCGGTTTCGCATCAGGTGGCAGTTGTTCATGGCCCAGGTGGCGGTCTTCGCGTCCACCGGGAAGTTCAGCACGCTGTAGCGGCAGGGGGCGTTGGCCTTGTGCATGCAGTCGGCGATGTACTCCGGCTTCTTGACCCAGGGGGCCACGGTGGCCTTGAACTCGTCGAAGTTGTCGAGGAAGGCCTTGAACTTCTCCTTGTTCGCGTGCCACTTCGCCAGCTTCTTCTGATAGTCCGACCAGCACTCGTTGGCGGCGGCGTGGGTGTCGTCCAGCCAGTCGAAGGCGGCTTTGACCTTCGGCTCCATCTCCTCGGCCGTGGGGTAGCACTTATCGAGGTCGACGGCCTTCGGGTCGAATTCGTTGAGAAGGTAATCCCAGATGATGCAGGAGTTGATGCCCGAGACCGCGACCTGCGTGCCGTGGTAGCAGATGCCGGTGTGCCGCACCTTGGAGGCCATGTCGATCAGATGGCTCATGACGTGCTCGGAGCCGGAGGCGGGCGAGCTCTCGTCCGCAAGGCCCATGGACAGGCCCGACAGCGTCAGCACGTTCGCCAGATCGCCGATGACCTTGGGATCGCCCGCGGCGAGCTTGGAGGAATTTTCAAGCAGCTCCTCGCACTGGGTGCGGATCATGTCGGACGGGGCGGTGTGGAAGTTCTTGCCCATGCCGAGGACGTTCCCCAGATACCAGTCCACCGGGGCGGTCCAGGTGGCGATCAGATCGCCGTAGCCGGATACGTTCATCTCCGGCGGGGCCGCGCCCACGATGTCGAGGTCGATGATCAGGATGGCCGGGTAGCGGGAGTGTACGGTGCGCTTGACGCCGCTAAAGAGCATGACGGAGGAGTTGTCGGAGAAGGCGTTGACCGACAGGGCCGTCTGCACGATCACGAGCGGCAGCGGATTTTCGTGGTTGGCGGTGTAGGTGGCGTACTTGCACAAATCGCAGATCGTGCCGCCGCCGATGCCGACCACGCAGTCGACGCCCGGGAAGTGCTCCTGGATGCGTGCGGCGTTCTCGGGCGTGCAGTGGACGATGCCGTCCGGCTCGGTGACGACGAACCACTCGACCTCGTACTCCTGCTCGAGCAGGGCCTTGATGCGCTCCTTGATCTTCCGGCCCTCGGTATCGACGATGGCGACCGGGCCGCTGACCATCAGGACCTTTTTGCCCGGTGTCAGCGCTTTGACGGCGTCGCAGATCTTCTCCACAGCCTTGTGGCCGATGTTGATCTCCTTCATGCCGATGTCGCACAGAAGCTCCGCGTGCGGCTGCTCCTGCATGATCTCGTGCAGCTCGTCCAGCTTCGTCGCGTCGGCGCGGATGAGTCTTTCATCTATCATGGTGATCCTCTCCTTATTACGAAAAGTCCAATACCCGCTTCATGCGGATGAGCGTGAGGCGGTTGCGGATGGCGGCGGAGATGTCCAGCATCTCGTCCGCGAGGGCGGGGTCGATGCCGATGTGCTCGGGCAGGTACTTGCATCCGCAGTCGGAGTAGAGCTTCTCCATCTCCTCCACGGAGGGCAGGGCGTCGAGCATGGCCTTGATCTCCGGCCAGTGGTCGACGATATTCTGAGGATCGAAGGTGCCGAGCACGTCGTTCGCGTTCTCCTTCATGATGCCCGGGGTGAGGCGGGGGCCGAACTTCTCGAGCACCCATTCCTCGGTCAGCGGCTCGAAGGGCTTCGCCTTCGGCGTGAGCTTTGCGAGGCGGTGGTACTCCTTGATGCAGGCGAAGGTGCCGACGCCCACGCACTCGCCGTGGATGCCCTCGGCGTTCTCAAAGCGCGGGGGATGCATCTCCACAAGGTGGGCCATCAGATGCTCGGCGCCCGAGGCCGCGCGGGAGTGGTTGAGAAGCTGCATGGTCAGGCCGCTCTCCATCTGGGCCATGGTCATGGCCTCGTGGTCGGCAACGCCCGTGGCGGCATATTTGTCCGCCGCCTCGCGCATGAGCTTGAGCGCATGCTCGGCCAGGTCCGCCACCATGGGGCAGAAGTACTCGCCGTCCACGAGCGTGGACATGCGCCAGTCGGCCAGGGAGATGTACTTGGCCAGGATGTCGTTGATGCCGCTGGCGATCAGGCGCTTCGGCGCGCCCTTGATGATGTCGAGGTCGGCCACCACCAGCACCGGCGCGCACATCGGCGTGGACTTCTTCTGCCCGTTCAAGATCGCCGAGCAGATGTTCGCGGTGAAACCGTCGGACGAAGCCAGGGTCGGGATCGCCACGAAGGGGATACCGAGCTTGTAGGCCGGATAGCGGCCGAAGTCCATGATGGTCCCGGCGCCCACGGCCACGAGGATCTCGGGGCGATCGAGGTCCTCCATCATTTTTTCGATCTGCACGTCCTCGGCGCGCAGGCCGTTCGGGTCGAGGATGATGTTCTGGTCGGCCCGGACGTGCTGGCCCTCGGTCAGCTTCCAGGTGATCTGGTCGTAGATGACCGTGCGGCGGAGCTTGTCCAGGCCGAGCTCCTCCATGTACTCCTCAAAGTGGGCGAGGGCCTTCTCGGCCACGACGACCTTGCGGGTCTCCAGCGTGTGTACCCGGCCGCAGACGCACGGGCCGGTGTACTGCTCGCAGTTCATGATCATAAGCGTTTCTCCTTTTCTATACGGTGTCGAGACGGCCGTAGCCGTCAAAGGCGAAGAGGGCTTTTTTGTCCGCGTCGCCGCGGATGGCGACGATCTCGGCGATGTAGAGCACATGGTCCGAGACCTCCCTGGCGTCGACCAGGCGGCACTCGAAGACCACGCGGCTGTCGCGGACGACCTGCGGCGCGATCTTCTCCGCGTCCGCGAGGGCGATGCCGAATTCGGCGGCCTTGTCCGCCGTGCGGCCCGAGCAGGTCCCGCAGCGCAGGGCGGCCTCCTTGAGTGTCTCGTCCACGATACTCAGGGCAAATTCGCCGCTTTTGCGGATCAGCTCGCCGCTCAGGCCCTTCTTGCTCAGGCAGGCGCCGAGCATGGGCGGGCGGTTGGACAGGTAGCTCCACCACGAGACGGCCATGAGGTTCGTCCCGCCGTCGTCGCGCAGCGTACTCAAAAGCGCGAAGGGGCAGGGGGCGGTCAGGCGCTGGGCCTGGCCGATGGTGAGGTCGGTCAAGGTATTACTCCCTTCTTTGCTAAAATCCGGGGGAGGACAGTATCCTCCCCCGGTCGGCAGCGTCGATTATTTCCCGGCCATGTAGTAGGCCACGGCGATCAGGTTGTCGCGGAAGGAGCCCGTCGGGACGAACTTCTTCTCAAACAGGGCCGAGCCCATCGTGAAGGTCCAGGGGCCGATGTCGAACATGGTGTCGATGCGCTTAAAGCTGTTGATCGAGCCGGCGATGCAGATCTTCGCCGGGACGGCCGCGCAGAAGTCGTAGGCCAGCTTCTCGCCGTCGACCACATGGCGGTAGGCCAGGATGTCGAAGCCCTTGATGCCCTTGGCCATGAGCTCCTTCGCGTTGTCGATGATTTCCTCGTTCGTGCCCTCGAGGATGCTGGGGCTGCCGGAGACCTTGCCGACGAAGGGCAGGTACTCCATGCCGTTGTCCGCCAGGAGCTTCGCCACGGAGTCATAGTAGAGCGTGCCCATCAGGTAGTCGAAGCCGCAGTCGATCGCAGTCTGCGCGCCGTCCAGGCAGCTCGCCTCGTCGTAGGTGACGACCTCGAGGAAGGTGGTCTTGCCCGCGGCCTTCATAGCCTGCACCAGGGCCTTCATCTGCGGCTTGGGCAGACCGACGTTTTTGAAGCCCCAGAGCTTGACCTGCTCGAGGTCCTTGCAGGCCTCGAACACCTCGGCGGCGTTGGGGACGGTCACGTCGTGATGGGTCAGCATGATGATGATATCGGGTCTCATTTTTGTTCCTCCTTATATTGAATGTGAATACTTATCCGATTTTGCTGATCCTATCTTATCATCTGCGCATCCCGGCGGCAAGTGCGCCCCGCCCGGAGAAAAGCGCCGGAACGGTCATCTTCCCGCCAGCTTTGCCGACATAGGAAAAACGGCGTGTAAATTGCGCGTTTCGCGCAAGGCTTTTCATGCACCTTGTACAAAAGCACCGAGATTTTTTCTAACACTGCGCCGAATTTGGTGAGATTCCCGAAAAAAGCGGGGCGGATGCGATTTCCCGTTGTGCGCGGTGCGCGTTTGGGTATAAAATACTGTCAGCTCATGCAAGGAGGGATCGGCGTGAAGGCAACGCGACGGGAACAGGAGATCATCGCCCTGCTGGAAAGCCGCGGGGAGCTCTCGGTCAAGGATCTGAGCGGCATCCTCGACGTGTCGCTCTCGACGCTGCGCAAGCAGCTCGCCGTCATGCAGGAAAACGGGCTCGTCATCCGCACCTACGGCGGGGTCATGTCCGTCAACCGCGTGCCGGACGAGACCTTTGAGAGCAAGCTGCACAAGAACATCGCGGAGAAGCGCCGCATCGCCGAGAAGGCCCGCTCGCTCGTCCCCGCCGGGGCGACGCTCGCCCTGGGCAGCGGCACCACGGTCTTCGGGCTTGCCAACCTCCTGGACGATCTGCACCGCGGCACCGTGTACACCAACTCCATGCAGGCCGCGGATTACCTCTCCCGCGCCGCGGGGCTCGAGGTGCACATCTCCGGCGGCATCATCCGCGCGGCGACGGGCACCATCATCGGCAACGAGGCCGCCGAATACTTCAAGGCGCTCAAGCAGGTGGACTACGCCTTCATCGGCTGCGACGCCATCGACATGCGGGGCGAGGTGTTCAGCGACAATCTCGCCGTGGCCGCCGCCGAGAAGACCATCCTGCTGAGTGCGAAGCACAAGTACATCCTCTGCGATTCCTCCAAGATCGGCAAGACCGCCGTGGCCCATATCACGGGCCTGTCCGTCTGCGACGGCCTCATCACCTGCCGCACGGGCAACGACCTCGCCGAGAGCTTCGAGTATCTGTCCAAGGTCATCTACGCGTAGGGTGCGGCGGGTTGTACCCGGCGTCCCTCCTGCTTGTCATTGCGAGGAGCGAAGTGACGCGGCAATCCGCATCTCCCGGCGGTCAGCCCGGTTTTCTGCTTTATAAGGGGAAACGGATTGCCACACCAGTCTGCGGACTGGTTCGCAATGACATGCTGAAAGTTAGGCTGCCACAGAAAAACGTGCCGTATCTCCACACTGTATCCGAGCCGCGTTTGCGGCTCTTTTTTGTCGCTTTTTCAGCGCCCGGATTTGTGACAAAACTGTCAATTCGGTAACCTGAACAAGATTTCCACGGCCGGTTTATTCATTTCATACAGGCAGTCGCTCAAAAACGGGCCAAAAATCCCGTTTCAATGATAATGATTCCTTCCTTATCATTTTGCCGGATCGTTTATCCTTAGTCATTATTGACAATTAGTATTGAAAATGATAACATTCTCTTAGCATGTTTGACGTGCTCCGGCGTGTTTTTCCGCCGCGGCACGCGAATGAAAGCATCGGAAATCATAAAATTTCAAGGAGGACAAAACATGAAAAAACTCGTTGCACTGCTCCTGGCGCTGACCATGGTCTTCGCGCTGGCCGCCTGCGGCGGCAGCTCCGCCGCCCCTGCTGCGGCTCCCGCTGCGGCCCCCGCCGCCGACAAGCCCGCGGAAGCCGCTCCCGCCGCCCCCGCTGCGGACGACACCGTCTACACCCTGAACTTCTATCACATCTTTGCGGCAGAGGAAGCCGGCGGCCATGAGTCCCTGTGGATCAACAAGGCTGTGGCCGAGGTCGAAGAGAAGTCCGGCGGCCGTCTGAAGATCAACGTCGAACCCGGCGGAACCATGGGCTCCGAGGAAGAGCTGATCCCGCAGGTCTTCTCCGGCGACCTTGACATGAGCCTCTCCGGCCCCTCCGTCTGGGGTACCGTCGGCGGTATTGACGCGATCGGCTGGTCCGAGCTTCCCTACGTTGTCGACAACTATCCCCAGATGAACGCCCTGGGCGAGGTCCTGCCCGACCTGACCAACAAGCAGCTCGAGGAGGCCGGCATCGGCCTGTACTGTCTGGGCGCCATGAGCCAGGGCATCCGCTGCCTCTGCACGATCGAGAGCAAGCCCGTCCACAGCGTTGACGACTGCAAGGGCCTGAAGATCCGCGTCCCGCAGTCCGACGTCTACGTGGCGACCGTTGAAGGCTGGGGCTGCTCCGGCCAGACCATGAGCTCCTCTCAGGTCATCACCGGCCTGACCAACGGCACCATCGACGGCCTCGAATCCGACCCCGCCTCCATCCTCGCCCGCGGCCAGCAGGAGGCCTTCCACTGGTATATCGAGACCTACCACATCGCCTCCCTGAACCTGCTGATGATCAACAAGGCCAACCTTGAGGCTCTGCCCGCCGACCTGCAGGAGATCCTGATCTCCGTGTTTAAGGAGAAGTGCGTGGAGCAGTGCTATGACCGCGAGATCGTCAACAACAACCTGCTCGACGACATCAAGGCCGCCGGTGTCGAAGTCGTCTCTCTGGAGGATGACGTGTTCGCCGGCTTCAAAGAAGCCGATACCCCGTTCCGTGACAAGAAGATCGCCGAGTGGGGCGACGAGGCCATCTTCGAAGAGGCCCTCGCGTATGTCGCGGCCAACACGAAATAATATTTCGGGAGAGTTTTGAACCATTAAATCTTACAGCCCCGGAGAGCCCAGTCCGGGCTCTCCGGGACCGTTTTTTCCTGGCGGTGCAGCCGCCGTCCGACACTCCCCTACACTATTCAGAAGAGAGAATCGCCTATGAAAAAATTCATACAGGTCTACTGCAAGATCGACGATCTGGTCGCGACGATCATCAAGTGGTTCTGCGCGATCCTGCTGTTCACCATGATCTGCGTGTGCTTCGTCAATGTCGTAGGCCGCTATGTCTTCCATAATTCTTTCCGTGCGGCGGAGGAGATCGTCATTCTCTGCGCCGTCTGGGTCACCTGTGTCGGCGCCTCGCTGACCGCCCGCGCAGACGACCATGTGACGCTGGATCTGCTCCAGGAGCTCATTAAAAGTCACAAGATACGCGCCGTCCTTTACGCCATCACGCGCTTCCTGGCCTGCTTCTTCCTCATCGCGCTGCTCCCGGCCGCCTTCAAGATGGTCCGGATCTATGCGCCGATGAAGCTGTCCGGCACGGGCTGGCACCAGTGGGTGCTGTACGACTCCTATATCGTCGGCTCCATCGCGATGGTGCTGGGCTATCTGCGCATCACGCCGGGCAAGGTCATAGCCCTGTGGAACGGGACCGAGGAAAAATCGGAATATGAAAAGATCAACGAAGGGGAGGAGAAATAAATGTTAATCATCGCCTGTATTTCTCTCCTCGCGCTGATGCTGCTGGGCGTTCCCATCACCTTCTCCCTGTTGGGCGCGGGCTTCCTGGCCGTGGCCCTCGGCAATGGCGGTATCCAGATGTATATGAACTGCCGCGGTTTCATCAGCGGCGTCAACTCCTTCACCCTGATGGCCATCCCCTTCTTCATGATCTCGGGCGCCATCATGAACCAGGGCGGCCTCTCGAAGCGCATCATCCAGTTCTGCTCCTCCCTGTTCTCCTGGCTGCGCGGCGGCGTCGGCATCGTGTGTGTAGCCGCCAAC
>JAILNC010000006.1 GCA_024691985.1 Oscillospiraceae bacterium
CTGAGAACGTGGCCGAAAAGTATAAGATCTCACGCGAACGGCAGGACGCCTTCGCCTGCGAGAGCCATCATAAAGCGGCTGCAGCCATTGCCTCCGGCAAGTTTAAGGATGAGATCATCCCCGTGCAGGCCAAGCGCCCCGTGAAGAAGGAAGACGGCGCCCCCGGCTGGGAGCACTTCACCTTCGATACCGACGAGTGCGTCCGGCCCGACACCACCGTGGAAGGCCTGGCAAAGCTCAAACCGATCTTCCGCATGGGCGGCAGCGTCACAGCCGGGAACTCCTCGCAGATGAACGACGCCGCGGGCTTCGTGGTGCTGATGGAGGAGGAATTCGCCAAAGCTCAGGGCCTCACGCCGATTGCCCGTTTTGTAAGCTTCGCCGTACGCGGCTTGCACCCGGCCTACATGGGCCTCGGTCCCATCGAAGCCATTCCCCGCGCACTCGGAATTGCCGGCATGACCCTGGATGACATCCAACTCATCGAGCTCAACGAGGCCTTTGCCTCCCAGTCCCTGGCGTGCATCGACGAGCTCGGCCTGAACACCGATATCGTCAATGTAAACGGCGGCGGCATTGCCTTCGGGCATCCGCTGGGCTGCACGGGCGCCTACCTCACCATGAAGCTCATCAATGAACTCCGGCGCCGCGGCCAGACCCGCGGTCTGGTGTCGATGTGCATCGGCGGCGGAATGGGCGCTGCCGGCATCTTTGAAGTGATAGAATAACGCACAGGAGGAGCGAATCAATGAAAACCAGAATTACCGAACTCTTCGGCATTGAACATCCCATCATCTGCGGCGGCATGCTCTGGGTTACGGATGCGAAGCTCTGCGCCGCCATTTCCGAAGCGGGCGGCCTCGGCTGCATCACTGCCGACCAGTACACCAGCGGCGACGCCCTGCGCGAAGCCATCCGCGAGGTCAAGGCCCTGACGGACAAGCCCTTCGGCGTGAACATCACCCTGATGAAGAGCTTCCGCATCACGGAGGAGACCTTCATGGACTTCTTCCGCGTCTGCGCGGAGGAGAAGGTCGCCAACATCGAGGTCTCCGGCCTCTTCGCCACGGACTTCATCCCGATGCTGCACCAGGCGGGCGTGAAGATCACGCACAAGGTCGGCGCGGTGCGCCACGCGATGAAGATCGAGCGCCTGGGCTACGACGCCGTGATCGTCGCGGGCGTGGAGGAGGGCGGCCATCCGCTTTCCGACAACGTCGCGACCTCGGTGCTGCTGCCGAAGGTGGCCGAGAGCGTGAAGATCCCCGTGCTCGCGACCGGCGGCATGGTAGACGGCAAGTCCATGGCCGCGGCCCTCTGCCTCGGGGCGGACGGCATCATGATGGCCACGCGCTTCCTCGCCTCCGAGGAGTGCTGGGTGCATGAGAACATCAAGAACTGGATCGTCCAGCTCAACGAGACCGACACCGACCTCTTCTGCCACACGACCCTGCAGGCGCGCGGCGTGAAGAACAGCGTGCTGAAAAAGGTCAACGAGCTCGAAAAGGCCGGCGCCGAGCCCTCCGAGATCGTGCGCGCCGTGTCCGGCAAGAAGCTGCTGCAGGCCCTCAAGGAGGGCAACACCGAAGGCGCGGCCTTCCTCTTCGGCCAGAGCATCGGCCGCATCCACGAGATCAAGAGCTGCAAGGCGATCATCGACGACACCATGGCCGAGGCGGGGGCGACGCTGCGCGCCAAGGCCGCGATGCTGTAAGGGGAGGCCGCCATGGACGAACAGGCGAGAACCCCCCTGTACCGCGTGGAGGAGGGCGTGGCCTGGCTGACGCTCAACCGGCCCGAGACGCTCAACTCCTTCACCCCGGAATTCGTACACGAGATCAACGACGCGATCCGCCGGGCCGAGGAGGACGACGCGGTGCGCGCGCTGGTCGTGACCGGCGAGGGCCGCGGCTTCACCTCCGGCGGCAACCTCTCGGAGCTGGCCGCCATGAATCAGGACCGCAGGCGGGCCATCTACGACGTGGACTCCACGGCCGACATGGTGCGGCTGCTCTACAATGTGAAGAAGCCCGTGATCGCCGCGGTCAACGGCCCCGCCTTCGGCGCGGGGATCGCGCTGGCCATGGCCTGCGATATCCTCATCGCCTCCGAGAAGGCGCAGTTCGGCTTCTCCTTCACAGGTCTCGGCTTCTGCCCGGACAGCGGCACCTGCTGGTTCCTGACGCAGCGCGTGGGCTACAACAAGGCCTGCGAGATCCTGTTCTCGGCCAAAACCCTGAACGCGGAGGAGCTCAAGGCCCTCGGCCTCGTCAACGAGGTCGTGCCGCACGAGCAGCTCCTGCCCGCCGCGGCGAAGATCGCCGGCCGGATCGCGAAGGGCCCGGCGCTGGCGCTGATGCTGCAGAAGCGCGTCCTGCGCAACGCCGTCTCCACCAGCTTCGAGCAGAACCGCGATTACGAGGCCGTCAGCCAGATCTTCGCCTCGCAGACCGACGACTGCCGCGAGGGCCTGAGCGCCGCGCTCGAGCGCCGCAGACCCTCCTTCAGCGGGAAATAAAAAACGACGGTCCGGGCTTTTCCCGCGAGGGAAGGCCCGGACAGCGGAGGATACGACATTGAACTGGAGAGAAGACTACGAGGCGAAGTTCAAGAGCGCCGACGAGGCGGTCACCGTCGTCAGGGACGGGGATCAGGTGGTCTACGGCGAGTTCGCGATGGCCTCGATGACGCTCGACGCCGCCTTTGCCAAGCGCGTACCGTCGCTGCATGATATCATCCTGCGCTCGACGACCTGCCTGTTCCCGCCGAAGGCGGTGCTCGCCGACCCGAAGCTGGAGCACGTGCTGTACAACGACTGGCATTTTTCGCCCGCCAGCCGCAAGCTCGGCGACGCGGGGCTGTGCCGCTATGTGCCGATGAACTACCACGCGGGGCCGGAGACGATACGCCGCGGGCTCATCGGGCAGATCGACGTGGCGATGCTGATGGTCTCGCCCCCCGACGAGGAGGGCTATGTCAGCCTCGGCACCTCGTCGTCCATCACGCCGACCTATATCAAAAACGCGCGGTACAAGATCGCCGAGGTCAACGAGAGCGCGCCGCGCACGTACTGCGACGAGGCGAGCCGCGTCCACGTCTCGCAGATCGACTGCTTCGTGCAGGGGCCGAACCGCCCGCTGCTCGAGGCGCCGACGCCCCCGCCGACGGAGGTGGACGTGAAGATCGCGGAGCTCGTCGTCAGTCTGGTCGGGGACGGCGCCTGCCTCCAGCTCGGCATCGGCGCGATGCCCAACGCCGTGGGCGAGCTGATCGCCCAGTCCTCGCTGCGGGACATCGGCGTACATACGGAGATGCTCTGCGACGCCTACGTCTCCATGGCCGAGGCCGGGCGCATCACCGGCAAATACAAGACCACCGACCCGGGGAAGATCGTGTACACCTTCGCCATGGGCACGAAAAAGCTCTACGACTTCCTCGACGGCAACCCGGACTGCCTGCTCGCGCCGGTGGACTATACCAACGACCCCTTTATCATCGCGCGCAACGACAACATGGTCTGCCTCAACAACGCCATCGAGGTCGATCTCTACGGGCAGGTCGCCTCCGAGACCTCCGGCATCCGGCAGATCTCCGGCACGGGCGGGCAGCTCGACTTCATCCTGGCAGCCGCGCACTCGAAGGGCGGCAAGGGTCTGATCTGCCTCTCCTCGACCTATACGGAGCGGGACGGGACCGTGCGCTCGCGCATCCTGCCGCACCTCGGTCCCTGTCAGATCGTGACCGTCCCGCGCAGCTACAACCAGTTCGTGATCACGGAATACGGCGTCGCGGATCTGCGCGCCAAGACGACCTGGGAGCGGGCGGAGGAACTGATCTCCGTCGCGCATCCCGATTTCCGCGAGGGGCTGATCCGCGAAGCGGAGGCGCAGGGCCTGCGCGTCCGCCATATCAGAGAGTGAGGGTATCATGGACAGAAAGCTGAACACAAGAATCACCGAAATGCTGGGCATCGAGCGCCCGATCCTCTCCGGCGCGATGCAGTGGCTGGCGAAGGCCGAGCTCGTCGCGGCCGTATCGAACGCGGGGGGACTCGGCGTGATGAGCTCGGCCACCTTCCGCACGGCAGAGGAGCTGCGCGCGGAGATCCGCAAATGCAGGGAGCTGACCGACAAGCCATTCGCGGTCAACCTGACGCTGATGCCCTCGCTGGCCCCGCCGGACTACCCGGCGTACGTGCGCGTCTGCATCGAGGAGGGCATCCGCATCATGGAGACCTCGGGGCGCGCGCCGGAGCCCTTCATGCCCTACTTCAAGGAGGCGGGGATGACCGTCATCCACAAGTGCACCATCGTCAAGCACGCGCTCAAGGCCCAGTCCATCGGCTGCGACGCGGTCATCATGGACGGCTGCGAGGCCGCCGGACACGTGGGCGAGCACGATATCGGCTCGATGGTGCTCTGGCCCGCTGCCGTGGACGCGCTGGACATCCCGGTCATCGCCTGCGGCGGCGTGGCGGACGGCCGCTCGCTCGCGGCGGCGCTGATGCTCGGCTGCGAGGGCGCCACGGTGGGGACGCGCTTCTTCCTGTCGGAGGAGGCGCCGGCCGTGCGCGAGGTCAAGCTGGCCGTGGCGGAGCACGCCGACGAGATGAGCACGACGCTGGTCCTGCGGCGCTTCGCCAACACCACCCGCGTGCTGAATAACGGCCTTGCGGCCAAGGTCGCGGAGCTGGAGCGCGAGGGCGCGCCCTTCGAGCAGATCGCGCCGCTGGCCTCCGGCCGCCGTCTGAAGGCCGCCTTCGAGACCGGGAATCTGGACGACGGCGTGCTGACGATCGGCCAGGTCACCGGCACCCTGCACGACATCCTGCCCGTGCAGACCATCATGGACAGGATGATGGAGGAGTGCTTCGCCTGTCTCGACCGCTACCGCTGAGGGCTTCCCGCTCCCGAAACCTGTACAAACAGGCCGGTCCGAAACGGATCGGCCTGTTTGTCGTGTAAAAATCGGGCACACTATCTTTGCTTTGCCCCTTGTGCTTCTCATTTTTTACGGTATACTGAATAACAGCCGATCATTTGAAACGACAGGGGATGAAAATATGTACTATCTGATTCGCAACAACCTCACGGTGTCCGACGCGGAGAATTTCAGAGCCGGGGACGAGCAGTACGTGGCGGTCCTGACCGCGGCCGAATGGGAGAAGAACAAAGAGCTTTTCGATTTGGGGATCGATCTGGACCTGAACCTGCAGGATATCCACAACACGAAAAGCGAAGTGAACTATGACTCTCTCACGGGGACCCTCGTATTTTCGGACAGGACGGATCGCAGAAGGAAGAAGCACAAATTCGCGTTTGCCATGGATGAGAAGGGCATCGTGTTCATCGACGACACCGACACGGTCACCCCCATCGTGGAGACGATCCGCAGCTCCAAACAGTGGAAGCTGCCCTGCCTGGAGCGCTTTCTCTACGATTTCCTACAGCAGATCGTCCATGAGGACCTCCGTTTGCTGGAGAAATACGGGAACACCCTCGATCAGATCGAGAGAGACATTCTGGCGGGGGTCGATCGGGAGTGCAGCAAGGAGATCAACTCCATACGCCGGGATATGCGGGCGCTGCTCATGTTCTATGAGCAGCTGATCGAACTGGTGCAGGAGCTTGAAGAGAACGAAAACGGCTTCTTCAAGGAGGAAAACCTCCGCTATTTCCACCTGTTCGCCAACCGCATGTCAAGGCTAAGCGACGTGGCGACCTCGCTGCGCGACTACACCCTGCAGCTGGGCGATCTCTATCAGTCCCAGATCGATGTGAAGCAGAACCGGATCATGACGATCCTCACGGTCGTCACCACCATTTTCCTGCCGCTCACGCTGATCACGGGCTGGTACGGGATGAACTTCACCAACATGCCGGAGCTGGACTCCCCGTACGGCTATCCCATCGTGATCGCCCTGGCCGTCATGATCGTGGGCCTCTCCCTGCTGTTCTTCAGAAAGAAAGAGTGGCTGTAAGGATCACTCGCATGCAGCAAAAAAACCCACCGGCTGAGCCGGTGGATTTTTATATTTGCCCCGCGCTTTACCCGGCGATCCCGCCTGTAAGCTGCGAGAGCTTGAGCTGTCCCGGATCGTCCGCCTTCAGGATGCTGTCGAGCAGCTTCGAGAACAGCTCAACGGTCCGGCCGATCTTCTCCTCGGAGTAGATGGCCTGGTTGAACATGAGGTAGGGGACGATCCCGTCCGGGTTCTCGATGATCTGAAACGCCAGACTTCTGGAGTTGATCGGCGCGTGGCTCGTCACGTTCAGCCTCGTCCCGCCAATGGAGCCGATGCTGCTGCCGCTCATGATCTCCGCGGTCTCATAGCAGACGATCATCATGTCGTGCTCAAAGACGTTGTCCTTCATCACGCTCCACTCATAGGCGCAATGGGCGAGGCTGTCGTTGGATCTGTCGGAGACCGCGTCCGTGAAGTCCCGGAGCGTCATGTCTGCGCCGATCTCAAGCCCGACCGTGACGTAGCGGAAGAGGCAGCCGAACGCGTTCTGCCGGACGGCGTCCGTTCTGTCGTGGAAGATCCAGTCCAGCATGACCCGGCTCTTCTTCTCCTCGGCATAGATCCCCAGCAGCCCGAGGGCGGTGAACAGGATGTTCCGGGAGACGTGAGTCCTCTCCTCGTACGCCTTCATCTCCTCCGGCGACACCGTGCGTTCCAGCGGCAGGAGCGTTCTGCCGGCCGGACGGGCCTGCACGTCCGGGATGAGGTTGATGCACCAGTCGTCCTTTCCGTAGCGCTCCTCAAAGAACTTCCGGTCTTCCCGGTATTTCTTCCCTGCCCGCAGCTGCTCCTGCCGGTACAGGTAGGTATAGTAGGTATCCTCCGCGAGCGCTTCCCCGTTCCAGGCGCGCACGATATCCCCGTTCAGAAGCTGCATGCCCGAGCCGTCCGTCATGATATGATGCACGTCGAAGAACAGATAGACGGCCTTCTCCGTCTGCCAGAGCCCCGCATGGATCAGCGGCTCGCCCACCATGCGGAAGGGGTGAAGCAGGTCCTTCTTTTTCCGGGCGAACGCCGCTTCGCTGAGCTTCTCCACGGAGAGCTTCAGGGCCTTTTCCGGCGCGGTCCGCTGGACCAGCGAGCACTCTCTGTTGAACTCGAACACCGTGTACAGCGCGGGCCGGTTCGCCAGCGCCCGGTTCACCGCGTCGCACAGACGCTCTGCGTCCGTATCCGCGGGGAAACGGTACAGCCGCGGCAGATTCCACATGATCGTGTTCGGAGAGAAGATGCAGTAGTCAAAGATCGAGATCTGATTGGGCGTGAGGGGATGCGCCTTCTTCCTCTCCCGCTTCTCCGTCACGGCGGCGTCCTCCTGCACGGCGCCGTTTTTGCGCTCCTCCCAGATCGCCGCGATGCGCTCCGGCGTACAGCCTTCAAAGATGTCCGCCGCGAGCAGGCCCTGCAGATCCGCCGCGGCCAGCACGCGCATCGTCCCGAGGGAGTCGCCGCCCAGATGGTAGAAATTGTCCCGGATGCCGACGCGGTCGAGCTGCAGCGCCTGCTCAAAGGCCCGACACAGGAGCTTCTCCGTCTCGGTCCGCGGCGGCGCATACTCCGCCAGCTCCGCCTTTGCCTCCGGCTTCGGCAGGGCCCGCCGGTTCATCTTGCCGTTGGGGAGCAGCGGCACCGCGTCCACCTTGACGAAGTAAGACGGGATCATGTAGTACGGCAGGTACTGCTCCATCTGATGCCGGACGTCCAGCTCGTCGAAGCGGATGTCCTCGGTATAGTACAGGCAGACGAAGGCGTGGGCCGGGTCCTCAAAGCCCTTGGCCGCGCACCATTTCACGCCGAGCACCTTTTTGCCCACCGCTTCGATCTCCGCCGGCTCGATCCGGTTGCCGTTGATCTTGATCATGTCCGTGCTGCGGCCGAGCAGCACGAGATTGCCGTCCGGGAGCTTCTTGCCGATATCGCCGGTGTGGTACACCCCGCCGCGCAGCGCCTCCCCGGTCTTGTCCGGCAGGTTGATGTAGCCGCGGAAGAAGGGATCCTCCACGCAGATCTCCCCCTCCGTGCCGTCCGGGACCTCCTTCCCGTCCTCATCGAGGATGCTGAGGACGATCTCGGGCACGTCCGGCTTCCCGACGGGGCAGGGCTCGTAGGGCTTGTCGATGAGAAACTCCGCGAGAGGAAAGCCGCACTCGCTCATGGAGTAGCCGTTCACCAGCTCCTTCCCCTCCACGAAAATGCCGTTTGCCGGTTCTCCGCCGATCTGGATCTGGCGGATCGTCGGCCCCGGGTCGCCGACCAGGCGGATCAGGGAGGGCGAGCAGTAGGTGAAGGTGATGCGCTTGTCCTGATAAAACTGGCGGAGCAGGACCGGGTTCTTGATGATGCTGTAGGGGACGACGAAGACGTGGCAGCCGTCGTAGACGGCGTAGATGAAGCGCCGGATCGCCGCGACGAAGTTCAGCGGCGGGATCAGCGCCATCCGGTCGGACTCCCCGAGCCGGGGCTTTCCGGTCCTGGGGTCGAGGGACGAGGCCTGGATCAGCCGGATGCTGCCGTATTCATGCAGCGCGCCCTTCGGATTGCCCGTGGTGCCGGAGGTATAGACCGCAAAGGCGGCGTCCCGGGGATCGGTCTTCTCATAGCCGGGCTTCGGCTCCGTCTTCAGGATCTCCTCCCAGGCGTCCCCGTCGATCACGGCCTTGCAGCTGCAGTCCTTGCGGATGTAGGCGATACGCTCGGGCGGATAATTGTCCTCCACCATGGTGAAGGCGGCGCCGGCCTTCCATACGCCCAGCAGCGCGATCAGCGGGGCCGCGCCGCGCGGCAGGCACAGAAAGACAAAGTCCTCCCGGCCGATCTTCTTCTCCTTCAGCCAGGCATAGACCCGCCCGGACAGCTCGTCCACCTGCCGCCTGCTCAGGCCGCGGGGATGGCGCTCGTCCGTCAGCGCCAGGGCGGCGGGTTTGTCCGCCACATATTCCGACCACGCGTCCAGGATATACTTCGTCCCGTTCAGAAATGACAGATCCATGTTTGTTCCCTCCGAGTCGTTATGTGTGATCATTATATCGTATTCAGACAAAAAAGTACATTCTGTTTGTCTCTGTTTTTCAGACGCATTTATCCGCAGCGCGATCAAATAACGGCATGAAGAAGCACCCGTCTGAAAACGGGTGCTTCCCTTGTCTTATTGTCTGCCTTTATTTGTTGAGGAACGCGACTGCGGCGCCGGTCATCGCGGCCATACCGTACGGCATGGCTTCCTCCTTGACCGCGCAGTGCGAGTTGTGCAGCGAGTAGACCTTGTCGCCGACATGGCCGGCCTGCAGGATCATGAGGACCTCCGGAACGCCGGTCAGCGTGGAGTAGAAGCTGAAGTCCTCGCTGAAGTTCATCGGCTGCTTGAACATCTCCACGTGATCCTTGCCGATGATGTCCGGCAGCTCGGCGAACAGGAAATCCGTGAGGGCGTCGTCGTTGCAGACGGAGTCATACCCGTGGGTCGCTGTGACTTCGATCTTGCAGTGGGACAGGTCCTCGACCGCCCGCGCGACGCGGTAGACGTGATCCTCGATCTTCTGGCGGGCTTCGGTCGTGAAGGCGCGGGCGTTGCCGATCATGTAAACGTGGTCGGAAATGATGTTCGGCGCCTTGCCGCCCTCGATCTTGTTCATCATGAAGATCGCGGCATCCGTCGGCGCGACCTCCCTGGACTGTACCTGCTGGAACAGCATGATCATTTCCGCGGCCGCCAGGATCGGGTCCGGCGCCTTGTGCGGCAGAGAGCCGTGGCCGCCGGTGCCGATGATGTCGAAGCCGAACTCGTCCGCGGAGGTGGTAAAGCCGCCCGCCCGGAAGCCGACCACGCCGACCTTGTCGTTCTCGGTCGGGAAATTATGCATGCCGAGGATGGCGTCGACGCCGTCCATGACGCGCAGGCCGACCAGCTCCTTGGAGCCGTCCTTGGGCATGTATTCCTCGGCGTGCTGGAAGATCAGCTTGACCGTGCCGGCAAACTCGCCGCGCAGATCACAGAGCATTTTGGCGTTGCCGAGCATCATCGCGGTGTGCATGTCGTGCCCGCAGGCGTGCATGACGCCTGGGTTCACGCTCGCCCACGGGAGATCGGTCTCCTCCTGGACCGGCAGCGCGTCCATGTCGCAGCGCAGCGCGATGCACTTCCCGTCGCCCTTGCCGCCGCGGATCGTCGCGACCACAGCCGTCTCCGCAAGTACTTCGATGGTGTCCACCCCGTACTCCGCGAGCTTTTCCTGGACAAATTTGGAGGTCTCGAACTCCTTGCGGGAGAGCTCGGGATAACGGTGGATGTGCCGGCGAATGTCGACGATCTCATCCATGATCGCGTTCGCCATGTCAAGGTATTTACTCATGCTGACAGTCCTTTCGTTTGATTTTTTTGACCTCTGGTCACTTGAAGCCTTCCGCAGCTTCTATGTATTTACAACAGCCTGCCGACCGTGTCGGGAATTCGCCTACAGTATATCACGCCGCTTGAACAAAGTACATAAAAAATTATAAGACCGCGCATATTTCGGCGGAGGCGAAAGCCTCGATACGGAAATATGCGCGGTCTCTGCTCCGGGAGCCGGGCCGCCGCGGCTGTCTCAGCCGAAGCTGACGCCCGCGAGCTTCGGGAAGGCGATGGGATCGACGTCGCGCAGCCCTGCGTCTTCAAAGGCGCCGAGCAGATCGGTGCCGGGCTCGAAGTGCATGCTGACCTTCCTGCCGCCGTCCATGAACTCGTTGGTCACGTCGACGTCGGGGCGCTCGGCCATGGCGTGGGCATAGTCGCCGCAGACCTCAGGGAGCGTGGTCTTCATATGCGTGCCGTCGAAGACAAGGGCCTCGTCCCTGTGCGCGGCGCGGATCTGGTCGGCCCAGGTCATGCCGCGTCCCGAACCGTAGTCGGTGAACGAAGCGGGAGCGAAGTACATGCCGCCGGGTTTGACTTCCGGATCGGGATCGGGGTCGGGATCGGGGTCGGGATCGGGATTCAGATTCTTCAACAGCGCGCTCAGCAGGATGCCGCCGCCGCGCTTGACCTTGTAGAAGAAGCCCTGCTCATCCTGTTCCAGATTGATCTTCTCGCCGTCCTTGCCGTTGTAGGCCTCGACGATCTCATAGCCGTCGGAGACCCGGAGACGGACGATCTCCTCCTCCCTGGCGACGTCGAGCTCGTGGCTCTGCTCCAGATCGCCGCCGTCGTCCGCCGTGGCGCTCAGGACGTTTTTGCCCGCGATCGGCTGGATCAGCTTGACGATGTAATTGATCGCCTTCTCGAAGGCCTGCGTCCAGTCCTGGCTCTCGCCCGCGGTGTCGACGACGATCGGGGTGGTCTCCTGATCGGCCAGCTCGACCTTCCACACGGTCAGATCCAGCGGGGAATCCTCATCCAGGACGACGGCTTGATTTCCGCTCAGGGTCTCCTTGATCAGGATGTCGGAGCTGCCGCCCGCGCCGGTGTTGCACAGGATGCCGACCTCACCGCCCTCCACGTTGCCCTCGACGCTGATCTGAATCTGGGACACGCCCGTGTTGCTGTAGCAGGAATCAAGCTCGATGCCGTTGAGCGCGGATTTCACATTGCCGCCGATATCGACAGTGGATTCGCCCCGGAGATCGCCCAAGACGAGGCCGCTCTCCTCCTGGGAGGTCAGATCGCCGCCGACCGACAGCGCAAGGTCGGCGGAATCGGAAAACACAACGCCGGAATACTTCGCGCTGAGCTCGCCGACGCTGATGACGGCGCCGGCGTCAAACTCCTCCGCTATGATGCCGCAGCCGTTGGCGGACTCGACCAGGCCGTCCACGGTCAGGGTGAACAGGTTCTGGGCGCTCTCGATCGAGATCGCGTCGCTGTCCGCGCTGATGCCGCCGCCCACCTCAATGGTGGTCAGACTGTCACGGAGGGTATATGCCTCAAGCCCCGTGCCCGCTTCGGAGACAAGGTCTTCGCCCACCTTCAGATTGACCACGCCGCCGAGATTGTCCATCACAACGGCAGCGCCGCCCGTGGCGGTGATGCTCCCCGTGACCGACAGCGTCGTCTCGGTGCTTTTGTCCGCGTCAAACGCGCCCGCGGTGTCATAGCCGCTCGTACCGACTTTGTAAGCATACAGGCCTGCCTCGCCGGAGACGTCCTTGCCGACCGACAGCAGGAGATTGCCTTCTGCGCCTTCCAGATTAACGCCGGTTCCCCCGGCGATGGCATTTCCCTTGATGTTGATTTCCGCTGTTGAATCTGCGGAAGAATACCCGAGAAAGACGGCGTCACCCTCGGCGGAGATGGCGTCCTTATCGACTGTGGCCGTGAGATCGCCGCAGAGCTCCGAGGAGTGCAGGGCATCTTGCCGCGCATTAATCTCCCCCTTCACAGTCACCGTGACGTCCCCATCGCCCTCATCCCCGGCCTCGACGCCGTACCAGGCGGCGCTGACGCTGCCGTTGACCGTGATGTTGAGCGAATCCGTTTCTCCCTCAGCGACGGCTATCAGGGCAATACCGTTCACCCTCATGCTCCTGATGCTGTCGAACGTGACGGTGCCGTCGCTTCCGTGGGCTGCACACACATCGACGCCGTAGCCGGTGGTCAGGTCGCCGATCGAAACGCTGCTGGTGCCGCCGCTGGTCTCATCAGAGACGTATTTATAGGGATTTGAACTGATCCTCTGGTAGTACGATTCTCCAAACCGGACGCTCACCTCGCCGAGGCAGATCAAATCGCCGACCCTGACGTCGGAGGAGCTGCTGTTTGCCACGGTGATATTCAGCCCGCCTGTTTCGGTCAGCTCGCCGATCGTGACGGCGGTGTCGGCGCTGAACTTGTCGAAGCTCGTGGTGCTGGCGTTGTACGCGGCGCCGCCGATCTCCACATTCACAGAATCCGCCCTGGCCACATCGCCGACCGTGACGGTCGCCGGACCGGTGTTTTCGGTGCTGAATACCGTCACGTTCAGCGAACCGACGTCGTCGCCGATATTGCCGGTCGAGACCGTGGCCGCGCCCGAGGTCGGATCGATGACGATCGAAGCCGAGCTTTCGATCGTCCCGGAGACGGTGACCGGATCCTGCTGGGTATCGTCGATCACGATGTCGTCCGCGAAGGCGCGCGCCGGCGCCGCGAGGCCGAACAGCAGCATAAAGCAGAGCGCCGAGGCCAGAAGCCGCTTCATTGTTCTTTTCTTCATGTTTTTCACCGTTTCCCAAATAGTCCGTATTTCCGTTTCAATAAAACCCGTTGCCGACATGGCTCTGCCGGCCCGAACAGACGCGGGGCTTCCCCCTGCGCATTCAATACTGTTTTACATAACACCATGTTCCGCACCGTGATTCAAGAGAAAAATACCCGCGCGGCATACCGGCCGCCGTCAGCACGCTGCAGCCCGCCGCGGCATGGCTGCCGTCAGGATCGACCTTCTGCGTCAGAAGCTGAAGTTCGCCTCAAACTCCGCCGTGACTTTATCGCCGAATTCCCTCTTGGCGGTCGGGTAAGTGATCCAGAACGTCTTCAATCCCTTCTCCGTCATACTCTCCTTGGAGTAAAAGATCTCTTCTCCGTCATTGTTGTATCCGCTCTGGACGAACCATTTTTCGCCGTGATTGAAATACGTCACATCCGGGTTCCTCGAGGCGATGTTATAGTCTGTTTCATACGCGCCTTCCGGGATATAGCCCGGCGCGATCTCATAGATCACGATCCGGATCTCGTGCTCCGGATGCCAGAACGTGTATTGATATCCGATGTTCGGGTTTTCGTCCAAGCGGATAAAGCCCTCCGGAACGATGAACTCCGTTCCCTGCACGCCTGTAAAGCTGCCGGAAGCGTCTTGCCGATCCGGGCCCGAAGTCTGTTCCGGGGCGGCGGCAGTCCCTTCGTCGCGATCATCGGGCTGCTGGGCGATCGCATTCCCGGTCTCCGGCGTGGCGACAGGCTCGGCAACACCGGCGGACTCAGCAGCCGCAGCGGGCGCGGCCGTCTCTTTCGCGCTTGTATTCCCGCCGCATCCGACAAGCAGCACCATCGCAAGGATCACGATCAGGATGCTGCGTAAAAAAACCATGCTGTCTCCGTTTAACAGAGCAGCTTTATTTGTTTTTCGGTAATCTTTGTTTATTCTCATTTTTAACTAACCTTTCTCTGGCGTAGTATGGGTGAAAATGGTTCCTTGGTAAATTGACCTTTTCTGCTTATCCTTCCAGCCTATGCCGCACGTCGTTCAGCCATTCGCCCTTACCCTGATTTGATCGATAATGTGTTCTATAGCATCTCCAGCCATATTGCCACTGAGTCCGGGCCGAACAGATCCATCGCACGTGATCTGCTGCATCCTTGCTCTGGGTGTTAATATACTATCGCCTGTGTTGTCCAATAATACGGACTCTTCCTTGTTCTGAAGAAAAGAAAAATGGACAAGGAGGGGATACATATTAACTAGAGTGTTTACCGGCAAAACAGTGAATCAAGTAATCGACAACACAGAAATTTTACATTTCCATTTCCAACAAAAAGGGCGGGATCTGCGAAAAACTCGCAAATCCCGCCTTCAGAACTTGGGGGCGATAGTTCAAATCCCTACCGACACCTCAACATATCTTTTTATTTCCATTGAAAAATTGGGCGTGAAAAAACCCAGGAACCGTTGAGATTCCTGGGTTTCTGGGGCACATATCTTTTTTGTACCCCAATGGTGCGTTAGGACACCAGTATTCATACAATTCGGCGTTTCTTACCTCCAAGCGGAGGTGGGTGCAAGGTGGGTGCAAATAATGTTATGTAAACCATCACGCGCCTTTCTTTTTTGCCTAGTACATCCAATTGGACGTTGTGGTACTGAGGATGTCTATGTATAATTATTTAGGTGAAGAGTGTTTTCTATTACCAAAGCCACGCACTTGTGCTAAGGAAGATCAGGTTGATTCCCGCTGTGATCATGCCACAGCCGACAACCACGCCGATTACACCAAGCCCCAGCAGCGGATTCAATATTACGATCACGCCCAGAACACCAAGCAACAGCCCAAGGATAAGCGCTACCCACCAGTTCGAACCGACCATTTCACCGAATACAAAGTCCGGAGATTCCCTTTTGATTTTCAGCAAATGAAATGCGTGGACAATCCGAATAATACCCAGAGCCAAGATCCA
>JAILNC010000022.1 GCA_024691985.1 Oscillospiraceae bacterium
ACGTCCTTTCGGACGCTTAAATCTTATTGATGCTTTCCAGCTCTCAAAGAAATCTTTATAGTCATTCCTGACTTTCAAGAAACCCTTTTCTTGGTGCTTATCTTTGCATAAGCTTCTTACATTGTTCAATTTTCAAGGTACATCCATGCCCCCGCTCAAAGAACGGCAGCTTGGTTATTCTAGCACAGCGCCGCACCCGTGTCAACAGTTTTTTTCGCCCCCGAAGAGACTCACGATCCCTGTCAGACCGGTCTGCGGCAGTCGGCAAAGGCCGAGTGCTCGCATAATATACCACCCGAAAACGCCTTTTGTCAACAGTTTTTTTGCGTTTTTCAGGCGATTTTTTCGTGAAAATTTCCGCCCCAAAATCTTGTGGTTTCGGGGCGGAAACAGCTACAAAATAAAGGGTGCTTCTTATTATTTTTTGTTTTCAAAAAGGTCGCCCACATAGGGCAGCGGCCTGCGCTTTCCGTTGAGCACATTCTGTACGCCGATGTAGGCCAGATACACCTGCGCGAGCGTCACGAGCCAGCCGAGGCCGATGATGGAACCCGCGATGCGGCCGATGATCCCGGCGATGAAGAGCTTCATGCCCTGCTTGGCGTGATAGGCGACAAAGCTGTCGTCCTTGCTCAGCAGCATCGGCACGAGGAAGAGCGCGCTGACGTAGGACATCCCGGCCAGCAGCTTGCTGACGTCGGCGCTCTGGACCGTGCTGCGTACGGTGTCCGTGTAGTTATTTCTGTTTGCCCCCGACGTCCCGGAGGTATTCGTAAAATTTCGCGCCTGTTCCTCCTTGACCTTCTGACGCTGGGCGTACTCGGTCTCGGCCCACTTGCGGCTGTTCTCCTGCTGGCGCTTGCGCTGCTCCTCGAGCTGCTTGCGCAGGGTTTCGCTGTCGAACTGCCTGTATTTGCGCTGGTAGCGCTCCTGCTCGGGCGTCTTCGCGGCGGCCGCGGCGGAGCCTGTCGATGTCTCTTTCTTTTCGGCGTTCTCGTCAAAGCCGCAGGCAAGACACTTGGTCTGCCCGTCGGGAATATACGCGCCGCAGGATGTGCAGTAGCCCATAGCAACCTCCAAAAACTCTCGCTGTGGAAACAGTATACTGCACGAATGTGAACAATTCAAGCATGCTTACGCGCAAAAACGGTGTTTTCCGATGGTGACGATCAGCGGGCGCGACCAGATCCACTTGCTCGTGGCTGTGGCGGGGTTGAAATAATAGATCGCGCCGTAGCTCGGGTCCCAGCCGTTCATGGCGTCCTGCGCCGCGCGGTAGGCGCTCTCGGCCACGGGCTCGTTGAACTGCCCGTCGTCGAGGCAGGAGAATGCCCCCGGCTGGTAGATCACGCCGGCGAGGGTGTTCGGAAAGGACGGGTGTTTGACCCGGTTGAGCACGACGGCCCCGACCGCGACCTGGCCCTCGTAGGGCTCGCCGCGGGCCTCGGCGGAGATAAGGCGCGCCAGCAGATTGAGGTCGCCGCTGCCTCCGCCGTTGTTTCCCTTCGGCGTCATGCCGAGGGCGGCCAAGGTCAGGTCTCCCACCTGCCCGTCGACCTGCAGGCCGTTTTTCCGCTGGAAGTATCGCACGGCCTTCTCGGTCTGGCTGCCGTAGACGCCGTCGACCGCGCCGCTGTAATAGCCCCAGTTTTTGAGCCTGCGCTGGATCTCCGAGACCGTCGCGCCGGCGGAGCCCTTTTTGTACAGGTCCGCCGAGGCCTTCTGCGCCAGGGCGATGATGAAGATGTTCACGACGAAGATCAGCGCCAGCGCGAGCACCAGGCGTTTTCTCTCTCTGCTCATAGAAAAACCCCCACAAACACTTTCCGATAGTTTGTGGGGGTCGTTTTGAAACTATACGTGGAAAACTTACGCTCTGGTGTGGATCTCGCCGAGCAGCTTCGCGGCGAAATCGTCGAAGGGCATGGCGCCGAGATCCTCGCCGCTGCGGGTGCGGACCGCGACCTTGCCGCTCTCGGCCTCGCGGTCGCCGACGACGAGCATGTAAGGCAGCTTCTGCATCTGCGCCTCGCGGATCTTGTAGCCGATCTTCTCGTTCCTAAGATCGGTCTCGACCCGAATGCCGAGGTCGGCGAGCTGCTGGGCCACCTGCTTTGCGTAGTCCGCGCTGCGGTCGGTAATGGGCATGACCTTGACCTGCACGGGGCTGAGCCACACGGGGAAGGCGCCGGCGAAGTGCTCGGTGATGATGCCGATGAAGCGCTCAATGGAGCCGAAGACGACGCGGTGGATCATGACGGGGACATGGTCCTCGCCGTCGGCGCCGACATAGGTCAGATCGAAGCGGCCGGGGAGCTGGTAGTCGAGCTGGATGGTGCCGCACTGCCAGGTGCGCCCGAGGCAGTCCTGGATGTGGAAGTCGAGCTTCGGGCCGTAGAAGGCGCCGTCGCCGGGGTTGATGGTATACTCCTTGCCGATGCTGGTGATGGCGTCGGCGAGGGCGGCCGTGGCGATATCCCAGTCCTCCACGGAGCCGATGTGGTCCTCGGGCATGGTGGACAGCTCAATCTTGTAGGGCAGGCCGAAGAGGGCGTAGACCTCGTCGAAGAGCTGGGCGATGCGGATGACCTCGTCCTTGATCTGCTCCTTGGCCAGCAGGATGTGGGCGTCGTCCTGGGTGAAGGCGCGCACGCGGAACATGCCGTGCAGGGCGCCGGAGAGCTCATGCCGGTGGACGTTGCCCAGCTCGCCGTAGCGCAGGGGCAGGTCGCGGTAGGAGTGCGGCTCGAGATCGTAGACCAGGATGCTGCCGGGGCAGTTCATGGGCTTGATCGCGAAGTCCTCGCCGTCGATGACGGTGGTGTACATATTGTCCTTGTAGTGATCCCAGTGGCCGGAGGTCTCCCACAGGGTGCGGCGCATGATCTGCGGGGTCATGATCTCGACGTAGTCCCACTTCTTGTGGACCTCGCGCCAGTAGTCGATG
>JAILNC010000032.1 GCA_024691985.1 Oscillospiraceae bacterium
ACGCCGTCCTCCACGAGCTTCTTCATGACGAAGGGGCGGAAGAGCTCGATCGCCATCTCCTTGGGCACGCCGCACTGGTAGATCTTGAGATCGGGGCCGACGACGATAACGGAACGGCCGGAGTAGTCGACGCGCTTGCCCAGCAGGTTCTGACGGAAGCGGCCCTGCTTGCCCTTGAGCATGTCGCTGAGGGACTTGAGGGCGCGGGAATTGGCGCCGGTGACGGCTCTGCCGCGGCGGCCGTTGTCGATCAGGGCGTCGACGGCCTCCTGGAGCATGCGCTTCTCGTTGCGCACGATGATGTCGGGCGCGTTGAGCTGCTGGAGCCTCTTGAGGCGGTTGTTGCGGTTGATGACGCGGCGGTAGAGATCGTTCAGATCGGAGGTGGCGAAGCGGCCGCCGTCGAGCTGGACCATGGGGCGGATCTCGGGCGGGATGACCGGCAGGATGTCGATGACCATCCACTCGGGGCGGTTGCCGCTCTGGCGGAAGGCCTCGACAACCTCGAGACGCTTGACGATCTTGGCCTTCTTCTGGCCGCCGGCGGACTTGAGCTCTTCTCTGAGCTGGGCCGCGAGCTGGTCGCAGTCGATCTGGCTTAAAAGCTCCTTGATGGCCTCGGCGCCGATGCCGGCCTTGAAGTCGTCCTCATACTTCTCGCGCATCTCGCGGTACTCGCGCTCGGTGAGGATCTGGCACTTCTCCAGCGGGGAGAAGCCAGGGTCGATGACGATATAGTTGGCAAAGTACAGGACCTTCTCCAGCATGCGCGGGGTCAGGTCGAGCATCAGACCCATGCGGCTGGGGATGCCCTTGAAATACCAGATGTGGGAAACGGGGGCGGCCAGCTCGATGTGGCCCATGCGCTCGCGCCGCACCTTGGCCTTCGTGACCTCGACGCCGCAGCGGTCGCAGATCTTGCCCTTGTAGCGGATCTTCTTGTACTTGCCGCAGTGGCACTCCCAGTCCTTGGTGGGTCCGAAAATGCGCTCGCAGAAGAGGCCGTCGCGCTCGGGCTTGAGGGTTCTGTAGTTGATGGTCTCCGGCTTTTTGACCTCGCCGTAGGACCAGTTGAGGATCATTTCAGGGGAGGCGATGCCGATCTGGATCGCGTCAAAGGGTGTATAGCTCATTACTGTTCCTCCTCTTCATAGCCGTCGGCGCCGAAGTCCATGCCGAACTCGTCCTCGGGCACGTCCTCGATCATGAAGCCGCTCTCGGCGAGCTCCTGATCGTCGGCCTGATACAGCTCGTCGCGCAGGTCGGGCATGAAGTCGTCGTCATCCTCGTCCTTGAGCTCGATCTCCTGGCCGTCGCGGTCGAGCACGCGCACGTCCAGACACAGGGACTGCAGCTCCTTGACCAGGACCTTGAAGGACTCGGGCACGCCGGGCTGCGGGATGTCGTTGCCCTTGACGATGGCCTCATAGGTCTTGACACGGCCGGTCACGTCGTCGGACTTGACCGTCAGGATCTCCTGCAGGGTATAGGCCGCGCCGTAGGCCTCCATGGCCCAGACCTCCATCTCGCCGAAGCGCTGGCCGCCGAACTGGGCCTTGCCGCCCAGAGGCTGCTGTGTGACGAGGCTGTAGGGGCCCGTGGAGCGGGCGTGGATCTTGTCGTCGACCAGATGGTGGAGCTTGAGGAAGTAGACCCAGCCGACGGTGACGTCGTTGTCGAACTTCTCGCCGGTGCGGCCGTCGTACATGACGCTCTTGCCGTCCTCTCGCAGTCCGGCCTGGCGCAGGGTCTCGCGGATGGTGGACTCGCTCGCGCCGTTGAAGATGGGCGTGGCGACCTTCCAGCCGAGGGCCTGGGCGGCGTAGCCGAGGTGGACCTCCAGCACCTGCCCGATGTTCATACGGGAGGGAACGCCCAGCGGGTTGAGCACGATGTCCAGCGGGGTGCCGTCGGGCAGATAGGGCATATCCTCGCGCGGCAGGATGCGGGAGACGACGCCCTTGTTGCCGTGGCGGCCCGCCATCTTGTCGCCGACGGAGATCTTTCTCTTCTGCGCGATGTACACGCGCACGACCTCGTTGACGCCGGGGTTCATCTCGTCGCCGTTCTCGCGGGTGAAGCGCTTGACGTCGACGATGATGCCGCTCTCGCCGTGCGGGACCTTGAGCGAGGTGTCGCGGACCTCTCTGGCCTTCTCGCCGAAGATGGCGCGCAGCAGGCGCTCCTCGGCGGTCAGATCGGTCTCGCCCTTGGGCGTTACTTTGCCGACGAGGATATCGCCGGCGGTGACCTCCGCGCCGACCATGATGATGCCGCGCTCGTCGAGATACTTCAGCGCGTCGTCGCCCACGCCGGGGATGTCGCGCGTGATCTCCTCGGGGCCGAGCTTGGTGTCGCGGGCGTCGCACTCATACTCCTCGACGTGGATGGAGGTGAACACGTCCTCCATGACCAGACGCTCGTTGAGCAGGATGGCGTCCTCGTAGTTGTAGCCCTCCCAGTTCATGTAGCCGACCAGGATGTTCTTGCCGAGCGAGATCTCGCCGTTGGAGGTGCTCGGGCCATCGGCCAGCACATCGCCCGCGCTCACGCGGTCGCCGGGCTTGACGATGGGGCGCTGGTTGATGCAGGTGCCCTGGTTGGAGCGGGCGAATTTGATGAGCTTGTGATCCTTGGTCTCGCCGCCGTCGTAGCGCACGGTGATGGAGCGGGCGTCGACCTTGGTGACCGTGCCCTCGCCCTCGGCCAGCACACACACGCCGGAGTCGACCGCGCACTTGTGCTCGATGCCGGTGGCGACGATGGGGGCCTGGGTGGTCATCAGCGGCACCGCCTGACGCTGCATGTTCGCGCCCATCAGCGCGCGGTTGGCGTCGTCGTTCTCCAGGAAGGGGATCATGGCGGTGGCGATGGAGACCATCATCTTGGGGCTGACGTCGATGTAGTCGACCTCCTCGCGGTTGACGGAGATCGTATCGTTGCGGTGGCGGCAGGTGATGCGCTTGTTGACGAGGCAACCGTTCTCGTCCACGGGCTCGGAGGCCTGGCAGACGATGTACTGATCCTCCTGATCGGCGGTCATGTAGTCGACCTGGTCGGTCAGGCGGCAGGTGCCCTTCTCCACCTTGCGGTAGGGGGCGACGAGGAAGCCGTACTCGTTGGCGCGGGCGTAGGAGGCCAGATAGTTGATCAGGCCGATGTTCGGGCCTTCAGGGGTCTCGATGGGGCACAGACGGCCGTAGTGGCTGTAATGCACGTCGCGGACGTCGAAGCTCGCGCGCTCTCTGGACAGGCCGCCGGGACCGAGGGCGGACATGCGGCGCTTGTGGGTCAGCTCGGCCAGAGGGTTGGTCTGGTCCATGAACTGGCTCAGCGGCGAGGAGCCGAAGAACTCCTTGATGGCCGCGGTCACAGGGCGGATGTTGATGAGGCTCTGGGGCGTCACGATGTCGAGATCCTGCAGGGTCATGCGCTCGCGGATGACGCGCTCCATGCGGGAAAAGCCGATGCGGAACTGGTTCTGCAGCAGCTCGCCCACGCAGCGGACGCGGCGGTTGCCCAGATGGTCGATGTCGTCGGCCTCGCCGATGCCGTGGGCCAGGCAGTTGAGGTAGTTGACGGAGGAGAACATGTCGTCGACCACGATGTGCTTGGGCACGAGGATGTCGGCGTAGGTGAGGATCGCGTCCTTCAGGGCATCGCCCTGGTACTGCTCCATGAGCTGACGCAGCACGATGCCGCGCACGCGCTCCTTGATGCCGAGCTCCTTCGGGTCGAAGTCCACATAGCGGCGCAGGTCGACCATGCCGTTGGAGAAGACGCGCACAGTCTTGCCGTCGACGTTGAGCAGCACGTCCACCACGCCGGCGTCGGCGATCTCCCTGGCCTTGTCGCGGCTGAGGATCTCGCCCGGCTCGGCGAGCAGCTCGCCGGTCAGGGGGTCGGCCACGGGCGCGGCCAGCTCAAAGCCCGCGATGCGGGGATAGAGGGAGAGCTTCTTGTTGAACTTGTAGCGGCCCACGTCGCTGATCTCATAGCGGCGGCGGTCGAAGAACAGGCCCTCCAGCAGCATCTCGGCGGACTCCACCGTCGGGGGGTCGCCCGGGCGCAGCTTGCGGTAGATCTCGATCAGGCACTCGTCGCGGCTCTGGCAGGTGTCCTTGTCCAGCGTCGCGAGGATGCGCTCGTCCTCGCCGAAGATCTCACGGATGCGCTCGTTGGTCACGGCGCCGACCGTGTGCTCGGAGACGCAGGACAGCCAGGTCGCGCAGGACTCGGGCTTGAGGCTGCCCTTCTCGTCCAGCTCGGCCTTGTACTGGCCCATGGCCTTGAGGAACCAGGTGATGGGGAGCTTGCGGTTCTTGTCGATGCGCACGTAAAAGACGTCGTTCACGTCCGTCTCGTACTCCAGCCAGGCGCCGTGATACGGGATCACGGTGGAGCCGTAGGTGGCGATCATGGCCTTGTCGACGGTCTTGTCGAAGTACACGCCGGGCGAGCGCACGATCTGGGAGACGATGACGCGCTCCGCGCCGTTGATGATGAAGGTGCCGCCCTCGGTCATCAGCGGGAAGTCGCCCATGAAGATCTCCTGCTCCTTGATCTCCTCGGTCTCCTTGTTGCGCAGGCGCACGCGGACCTTCAGAGGCGCAGCGTAGGTGGCGTCGCGGGCCTTGCACTCCTCCTCGGAGTACTTCGGCTTCTCGTTCATCGAGTAGTCGATGAAGCTCAGCTCGAGATTGCCGGAATAGTCGGTGACGGAATCGACATCCTTGAACACCTCGCGCAGGCCGGTCTCCAGAAACCACTTGTAGGAACTCTTCTGGATCTCCAGAAGATTCGGCATGTCGACGATCTCCTGGGTGCGGGCAAAACTCTTGCGCAAAGTTTTGCCGTACATGACGTCTTTGGGCATTGGCGCACTCTCCTTACACGTTTTGCAAACGCCCGGCCTTGTTGTCAAATTCTAAAAGCCGGTGTTGATTTTACATCTTCGGAATGCTATACTGTCTTTGTTAGAGGGGAGCATGGCTCTCCTCTTTTGCAAACATAGCAAGTCATTCTACCATCGCGTCATGGTAAAAGTCAAGAATTTTTTATAGTTTTTGGTCAGAGCTTCAGACTCTGGCCTGTTTTTTTCTTGGACTCTTCCCGAAAAATGGTGTATAATAAGAAAAATCCACAGCGATTTCAAGCTCCGGGAGGTCTTTCATGGATGCTCGCGTTCTGATCCTGCTCTGTCTGGAGGCGCTTTTCGCCCTCTGGCTGCTTTGGCGCGCCCAGGTCCTGAACAGCACTCCCCGCCTCGTTGTTTCGCTCGTGCTGATCGCCGCGGCCTTTGTCGTGCGCGGGCTCTGCCTCGACTATCAGACTCTGGATTATCAGAACTTTTTAAGCCATTGGGTAGCCTTTTATCGCACACACGGCGGTTTTCGGTCATTTTCTTACCCGCTTGGAAATTACAACATCCCCTACATGTACTTCCTCTGCCTCTTCTCCTATCTCCCCATTTCGGATCTCTGCCTTATCAAGCTGCTCAGCATCTTCTTCGACGTGGTCCTCGCCTATGCCTCCATGCGTCTTCTGCGTACCGTAAATCGGAAGGAAAACGTTCTTTTGGCCTGTTTCTTTGTGATTCTGTTCCTGCCGACCGTCATCCTGAACGGCGCGCTCTGGGGCCAGTGCGACAGCATTTACGTCGCGCTTGCCGTCCTCGCCGTCGCGTATGCCATGGAGGACCGGCCCATCCTTTCGGTTTTGTGCTTCACCCTCTCCTTCGGTTTCAAGCTCCAGGCCGTTTTCCTGCTCCCCATCCTGGCGGTGTTCTGGTTCCGGAAACGCATGAAACTCTGGCATTTCCTGCTGTTTCCTGTTTTTTATGTTCTTCTTGTCCTCCCGGCCGTCGCCCTCGGCAAGCCCTTTCTCGAGACGCTCACGCTCTATGCCAGCCAGACCGGCAGCATCGGCGACGGGCTCAATTACAACTCCCCTTCCATTTACGCCATTTTCTGGCGCGTGCAGAATACGGAGAGCGCCGCCGCCCTCGGCATCGCGGGCGCTTTTACGTATCTGGCGGCGCTGCTGCTCTTCGCTTTCTTCCGCCGGAAGCGTTTGAACGATCGCGCCATCCTGACGCTGCTGCTGCTCATGGCCGTGGGCATCCCCTTCCTCCTGCCGCACATGCACGACCGCTATTTCTTCGCGGCGGACGTGCTCAGCGTCGTCTTCGCCTTCGCCTGCCCGCTCTGCTCTGCCGCGGCGCCCCTGACGCAGTTTGCCTCCCTGCTCGGCTATCACGCCTATCTGAAAATGCGCTATCTGCTCTATATGGATCACGGGGCCCGGGCGCTGATCGGCGTGCTGCTGCTCGCCTTTGCCCGTCTGCTTTGGGAGACGCGGGCGCCGGATTGGCCCGAAAAAGCAAAAAACTGAAAAAACGGCCTTGACAAAAGGCAGGAATCTGTTATAATTCCTTTTGCCTTGCAAGAGGCGCCGCCGACTGAGAGGGTTTTCAATGGAACCGTAGCGGCGGTCAAATCTGCGAGAGTGCTGGAACAGGTAGACAGGCACGTTTGAGGGGCGTGTGTCAACCGACGTGGGAGTTCAAGTCTCCTCTCTCGCACCAAGAAAACAGCTCACCCATTCGGGTGGGCTGCTTTCTTTCTGAGGAGACTTGAACTCCGAGCGGTAGTGAATGAGGCGCCGGGGGCGCCTCAGAGCCGCGAGGCGGGCCCGCGCCGCAGCGCGGGTTCAAGTCTCCTCTCTCGCACCAAAAAACGCCGTTGAGAGCGATCTCAACAGCGTTTTTCTTTGTTTATGCGGCAGGGAAATTGAATGCGGTTTATTCCTTTTCCGGGTTAAATGTCGGGCAAACTTGTATTGATTCCCTCGCTCTCAAAATACAGCTCTGCTGCGGAAACGGAAAAACCGTTTGCGAATTCGATCCGCTGCCCGCGGGAGAACTCCGCGTTCGATTTCTTTTTCGCCGTCTCTTTATCGGATTCCACGATTCTCCCGTTTTGGAAAATCCGGTCGGTAAAACAGTAGCCCTCGATCATCGCGATCTCATCGTTTTCCCCTGTGCATTTGAATTGATAGACCTTCTCCTCGCCGTTATCGAAGTCCAGTCTCATACAAAAGCGCGCGCTCCCGGAGGGCGGCAGGGCTCGGATATGGGCGAGCCGGGGATATGCATTCGGCGGGTGCGGCGGGCATACTTCGTCCAGCACGATCAGCTCATGATAGGATTCGTCCTGCTGCAGAATCCAGATTTTGCTTATTATCCCGTCCGCATCATATTTCAATGCGATGCAGAGCTTGTCCCCCGAGCACAAAACCTTTCTGAACGCCGTTCGATCCGTGCGGACATACCCCGGCTTCAACGGTCCGTTAACAAGGTACAGCGTTTCAAAGAATTTGCACGGATCATCCATTCCCGCTCCGAGCCAGATGCTTCCGACCGCTTCTTTTCTCGCTTCCTGCGTGCTCAACGCGCAGAGGAGCCCATAGTCCCGCGCATTGAAGGCGGCGCCGAATCTGTCCATACGGATAGATTGCCGTATTTCGGAGGCGTACATCAGCAACTCGCGGCCAGCGACGTTTTCAAGCGTCCACAGCTCCGGGGCGTGTCTTCCGTCAAGATAGTGCCCGATTGCATAATCACCGTAAGTGTTTCTAAAAGCGCGAACATACAGGATCAGAATCCTTCTTCCGCGGCTCCCCGGATCATCCCGCAGCCATGCGAAGCTTTCACTAATACTGTCCGAAAGCTTATCCTTTTGTAAGAAAAGATACAGGACACAGGGCTCGCCCTCAAACGAGCTGTAATAACGGATATATTTATCCCCCAGGAAATCCTGCTCGATCGGCTCTTGAAGGACATGCCGGGCATACTGATCAGCGGCTATCCACCTACAGATCTCCTCTGACGCCGGAGCGGCGTCCAAGCGCATTTTCCCAAGGGCATCCGTTTCCCCGTACTTCTGTTCCAGCAGCGCCTTCGCGTCCAGGCAGCCCTCCGGGCAGGACGCTTTGGGGCCCGATTCCGGGAAGTCTTTCAGGTAGTACCCGTCATGGCTGTAGAAGATATTGCAGATCCGGCCATCCGCATCCGTCTGTACGAACAGGACGCCGTCCAGCCTCTCGTCTACGAAAATTTTTGCGCACCAGCCGCCGCTGCAGTCAAACGGAAGCGCACGGCCTTCCCGGAGCATATCGGCGATTCGGGCCAGTTCGTAGCGGACGACGGAATTCGGCTTTGGCTCCACTACTCCTTTGAAATGCCTCAGGATCCTTTCCGGACCCACGGCGCGATAATCGGCAAGGTCCGAGTAATAGCAGCATTCCTCCGATATGGCGCAGCCCGGGAAGCCCGCATCCGGATTTCCCATGCTTTTGCAGACCGTGACGAGCGCATGTACGGAATGCTCTCTGGCCAGCACACAGGCGGCGGGATCCAGAACTTCGATCTGCTCCACAAAGCCGTCAGAGTCGGACCACAGACAGACGACCGCCTTTTCCGCTTTGTTTGCACACACAAGCAAACCTTCCTGCCCGTTCCAAAACGGGTCCGGGCAGGACAGAATGTGGGTATCCCGGACATCCAAGCGCTCGATCCCCAGCACTTCTGCAAGAAGCAAAAGGACCCTCCTGCGGCTGCAGACGGTTTTCTTCCCTGCAGCCGAGAAGCTGAGCACCGGAAAACAGCACCGCTCAAAACGCTTGAACGATCCCTCCCTGGCACAGCGTTTGAAGACGCGCAGGTCGTTCTCCCGAGACGGGATAAATCCACCGGCTATTTTTGCAGGATAGTCGGGCAAGCAGCCTTTATAAGAAGGGATACCCGGTACTGACCGCTGCTCTTTCCAATAGAAAGGCATCGCCCCAAACAAGGGGCAAGCGGAGATCACACAGTCCGTTGAGATCCATTGCCCGACCGGAGGATCCGGGCAGTGTTTCCCGGTACAGGCCAGAGAAAGCGGGCCCAGGGCGGTTTCAACGTCGATCGTCTGAAAAGCCGAACGGAGGTCTTCAAAGTCAAAAGCATATGACTTCACTTTTGTTACTTCTCCGCTGATAACAAGATCGCCGCTGCCATTGAGGGAAAGGCTCTTCTCCGAGTCCTCGCCGGGCTCGCAGACGTGAAAGTCATCGCCGGCGAAGGCAACGACCTGGCAGGCGATTTCGTCCCCGGGCTGCGGATCGGCCAGAAGGTCCGGAAGTATGTAGCGGACGGGGAAAGAGAAGGAACCGCCCTTGACGTGCATCTCATACATATGCACGTCAGCGCCCTCCGACAATACCCGGTCCAGCACAAGGAGCATGCAGTTGCTTGAAGACAGGTGCATGTTGGTACACACCACTTGTCCCCTGCGGTCCTTGCCGACCCTGAATTCTACATATTGGGGGAAGACGTGCTCAAAGTAATCGATTGCATAGCCGGGAGCCACGCTTTTACAGTTGTCGGCAACAAAGCGCTTCAGCCTGTCAAGCAGCGCCGGGTCTTCCGTGAGCCTCTGAAGTCCGATGGAACGATAGACGTCAATCATTGATAACTCCCCCAATCCAGTCAAGATTCCTCGGGTAATCGCGCAGCCGCAGCATTTCGCTGCGATCGGGAAGACTCTCCGTCCATGCGGTCAGATGATCCGCCATGGCAAGCGCGTGCTCTCTGTTTTCCCACAAACGTTTTCCCATCCACCCCAGAAGACGTGCGCTCTCGGGGCGCTCGCACCGGCCGGAAGGATAGTCTGTTCCGGTCAGTTCTTCAAAGGCCGCATCAAAGTTTATCGCCTTGCAGAAGCGCCGCCACCAGCTGAGCCCTTCAAGCAGCGAATTCGGAAAAACAGGGGAGATCTTTGAAATGTGACATTCGGCACACGTCATCCCGACGCGGAGATAATCCCAATATGTGTCCGGCATCAGAAATGCGTTGGAGGGATCGTTCCAGTCTTCGGACTTCCTTTTCATGCGGAAGCAGCGAGAAAAGACTTGAAGCGCATACAATCCGGCGTCGTCGATCCGTATCCGGTCCACCTTTCCCTGCGTGTCCACGGCCGCCGTAATCACGATGTTGTTGTAACCGCCGTCTGTCTCCCTCAGGATATGTAATCCGAAGGGACCTTGAAGAGCCGCGGTGTCCGGCGCGCTCAGGATCTCTGCGACGCCGTAATGCCAGACGATGTTTTTGTTCCAACGGTCCTCAAGGGCATTGTCAAGCCAGGCCTTGACTGCCGTTTTGCCCTCCTCATGGACGGAAAGCCACTCGGACTCAAGCAGGCAGTCCTCCGCGAGCAGCGGCGCAAGCTCGTTGAAGTGCTCCATATTGGAGCTTTCGCGCATCGTTACCATGAAATCCAACAATGTGTGGGCGTCGGCGGAATAATAGTTCAAATACAGACCTCCTGTTATATCTGTTCATCCTGTTTGATCAAAACAAAAAAACTGCACATGCATCCCGCGTCCTGCCAAGCATTGGGCGGGAGAACATGATTCATTCGGTTTGGGAGACGAAGCGGTAGAATTCCTCGACATTTTCCCGAAGCTCGTCCGTCAGGAATCCGCTTGCTTCTGCCCA
This sequence comes from Oscillospiraceae bacterium, assembly GCA_024691985.1. GTDB lineage: Bacteria > Bacillota > Clostridia > Oscillospirales > Oscillospiraceae > Limivicinus. Next base: position 10,538 of record JAILNC010000032.1, read on the forward strand.
GAGTTCCTCCGGCACGCCGTAATAGGCCTCGGCGACTGAGCCCGTGATCGCCGCGATCGTGTCGCTGTCACCGCCGACGGAGATCGCGTTTCGGATCGCATCCTCAAAGGATGTGCTCTCGAGGAAGGCCGAAAGCGCGACCGGCATCGTGCCCATGCTGGAGACGTCGAACGTGTAGGAATCCCGGATCTCGTCGAGCACCGGCAGGTCGTAGTACTTTGCCGCAAGCTCGCGCAGCGCATCCATCCGCATGCCGTGCCTTGCGTGCCAGATCAGCATGGCGGTCACGCCGGCCGCCTTCATTCCCTCCGGATGATTGTGCGTCGGCGCGGCGGTGTAGGTCCCTAGCTCATACGCCTTTTCCGGGCTCCCTGCAATCATTCCCGCGGCAGAGCAGCGCATCGGCGCGCCGTTTCCGAAGCTGTTGTAGGGCTGTGGATCGCTGGACCGGAGCCAGTGCCGGAAGCGGTTGCCGTATCCCCTGTGCGGGTAGCGGTTTCCGTAGTCGTAAATAAACTCCGTCAGCGTTTCCAGGAGGTCTCCGTCCGTTTTGCCCGCGCGGAGCAGACCCATGGCGACGGCGACCGTCATGACCGTATCGTCCGTAAAATCACAGTTCGGCTGAAACAGCGGAAAGTCCTTGCTTTTGTGGTTATGCCACTCATAGATGGAACCGACGATGTCTCCGATAATTGCGCCTTTCATACACATTCCTCCTTTTCAGATTCGCAAACACGCGGGTACTCTTCACTCCCTTGACAGCTACGTACAGAACCGGCGGGTTCACTTTACAAGCCAGGCGAGCGGTTCGATCTTCACCAGACGATACTGGCGCAGAAGGTCGAACATATTGATGATAAAACCGACCTCTCCCTTTGCGTTTGTGTAAAAGCATCCTCCGTTGGCAACAAAGCGGAGGAACTCGGCGCTGTCATCGAATGTACGCAGCCTGTCCCCATCTTCCGCTTCCGATCCCAGGACAAGGACCTCTCCCGGAAATCTGCATTTCAAGTTCTGGTAACGGTCTCTGGTGTCGTAGTAGTTGGCTGAATTCATATCGCTGTCCTCCGATCATTACGCTTGTTTGTTCTCCTAAATATTGCTTTTCCGGATACTCAGTTTTTGTGTTGCTTTTACGATTACGGAACCCAGAAGCCACGGAGGAAGTTCGTCGTTCGCTTCCAGCTCTTTCGCCACAAACGAACTCAGCTTTTGTTCATTTACATACTCTGTTACTAAATCGCTGTGATCATTCAGTCTGAAAAGGTGGACCAGTTCTTTGGAGTCGCATTGTTTTTCTACGCGATATGTTTGTTTTACGGTATACGCATATCCACCTGTCACGCATTGCTGAAGATCATTTTCCTTCATAGCGGAGATAACATCATTTTGCAGTTGAGCAATCGTTTCCTCGATTGCTTCCATCTGCTGTCTCAGTGCTCTCTTCGCTTCTCTTGCCGCCTTCAGTTCTTCACACAGTGTTGCGATAGCGTCTTCTTTCATATCAGACCTCTCAATCAGTTAATCTTGATTAATCCCTTACCCTTAGTCATCGATAATCCTGTTTTTGTGTAAAATACTGGTGGGGGATGATGTTTTGGATCACGCTTTCCTGCCGTGCAGCCGTTTATCGCCGACATGCTCTGGATGGCCGCCGCTTACAATGTAGTCTTTAATGAAGTTTGACAGGACCAGTTCCGCCGTAGTTCCGTTTTTCTTAGCGACTTTCCGAAAAAGGTCCATGAGTTCCTCGTCAAACAGTTCTTTGTAATCCATGCTTGTATTCTCCTTTCTTTTCATGCACTTCATTCTTTCCCACGTTTGCGGTAATCCTCGGAGATTTCCTCGTGCCAGCCGGTTTCAATAAGATCGTCGCTCGAAAAGCCCCCTTTCCTTTCTGATATCTTGAGTATATCAAATCGAAAAGGAGGTTTGGTCAATTGCCGGTTTACATTATCACCTGACGAGTCCGGTGCTCAAAAGCGGGAGGCCGCTGTCGAGCAAAGCCTCGTTAATGAAGGGGATGCTATACATCTGACGCTCGATATAATACTGTACAACGAGATCTGTTTTGCTGCTGCGCGATAGTGCGTAGCCAGCCTTGTTCAGAAGTTGCTGTGTCTGCTCCATATCGAGCTGCATACCGATAGCGAGCTGCACCGCTGTGCTCTTTGTCGGCTGATAGTTTTTGTTGTTGCAAATATTGCTGAAGAGCTGTCTGCTGACTTCCGCGCGTCTGTAGACCTCGGATTTCGTCATTCCTCGGCTCTTGATGAGCTCAAGCATATATTCCGAGAAGCTGCTCTCGGGCTCTCTCAAAACATCTTTCAAGCTCCCGATCGGTTTCTGTTCAGCTGAGTGCAAACCCTCCTCGCGAGATAGGGAAGTGACTCTTTCTGCTTTGTGTGCAACGACTCGTTCTCTTGCTTCCATCTGCTCGGCAAGCGCTGATTTGAGACGTCTTCTATCCTCATTTTCCCTGAGGTTCCAAGATAATTCCACTTCACTTCTTCTTTGATCAACGTAATTATCGTCAACATAGCTTTTCAGATCGGAAAACAGAGAGCCGGCTATATCAAACGCTCTAGAGTTAAACAGCACGAGGAAAATCTGCATCTTATGGTTCAGCAGGAAATCCGTGAACGCCCGAATGGCCACAGATAGTGCGAGGTCATACGGGAACGCATATGTACCGGCTGACAAAAGAGGGAACGCGACGGACTTGCATTTCAGCTTGTAAGCCAGCATGAGGGCGGACTCATAAGCCTTGCGCAGGTCTTCCTCTTCCCCGTGCTGTCCGTCGATCCAAACGGGGCTTACGGTATGAAGCACGTATTTTGCTTGGAGTTGAAACGCCGGAGTGGAGATGGATTGGCCGGTCTGAATATCTCCAATCTTTTTTCTCGCTTCGAGCAGTTCGGGGCCTGCTGCCTTGTGGATGGCGTAATCCGTTCCGAGACCGACCAGCGGCTTCGGGACGGCAGAGTTGACAATCGCATCCGCCGCAACTTTGGTAATATCGTTTCTGATGATTTGAAAAGGCAAAAGAATCGTCCTTTCTTTTGAATACTAATCTATATCTGAATTATGACATACCGTAGTTTGAGATGGTTTCTTGCCGGGAAACATGACGTGCTGTCGATCCATGTCTTTTTTCCCGCCTATCTATATACGACGCGAAGTGCAAAAACCCTTTTTTCGTTTTCCTGTTATTTATTTCTGCAATAAATGTCGTTCGGATGTCCTCCTTGCGGTTTTGTCGGGCAGATGTCTGGCTGCACGTCTACTCTGCTGCAAGAAGGTTTTGTTCATTGCCAGAGCTCTTTTAAACTCCCGGCATACCCGGGACTTGATGAATAAAATTTTTCAAGTTGGAGATTGTCTTTTTTTCTGCAGCGTGATATAGTTTCTTTGTATATCCCACTGAAACGATTGGAGGGGAGAGCATATGACGTTCCAAACCATTCTCGCCCTTGTGCTTGCCGCCGCGGCCGGTGTTGGAATCGCCTATGTAAAACGGCACTATAAATACACGCTGAATCAGAAATACATCCTGAGCCTGGTCCAGCTGGTCGTCATCGTCTACTTCCTGGTCAAGCTGATCCGCCTGTTCAACCCGGATATGGACATGCAGTCCGTCCTGCTGAGCAGTTCCGCGCTGATCGTGGCCATCCTCGGCTTTGCCGCCCAGCCTGTCATCACGAACATCATCTGCGGCATGCTCATCAGCTTCCAGAAGCCCTTCGACGTCGGCGACAGGATTCTGGTGGAGGGCATGTCGGCGGGCGTCGTGGAGGATATCACGCTGCGGCATACGGTCCTGCTCAGCTACGACGGCATCCGCATGATCATCCCCAACGGCGAGCTGAACTCGAAGTACGTGACCAACTACAGCTACAACATGAAGAACAAGCGCGGCTATCACCTCACCTTCGCGGTCAGCTATGACACCGAGGTGGAGAAGGCCATCGAGGTCATCCGCGACTGCGTCGCGGCGAGCCCCTATACGCTGAGCATCGAGACCGACGGCGTTTTTGAGGACTCCGGCCCCGTGTATTTCATGGAAATGGGCGACAGCTCGCTGATCCTGCACACGACCATCTGGGTCACCCGCGACACGAACGGCAACAAGGCCGTGACGGACGTGAACCTCCGCGTGCTCAACGCCTTCCGGAAGTACGGCATCGAGATCCCGTATCCTTACTTCAACGTCGTGGAATTCGAGGGCGCGAAGCCTGTCCCCGAAGAGGGCGCCGTGTTCGTGCCTTCCGCCTCCCGCCTGCGCCGAAGCGAGACGGTCCGGATGCAGCCCGGCGAGAGCAAGGTGTCGGAGGCCGTCGAGGTCGCCGGCAGATTTGCCGAAACACAGCAGATGAACCCCACCGCTTCCATGCAGATCGAGCTGCTGACGGAGGAATCCGTCGACCTGCTCTCGAAGATCATGGGCCACGCGAAACGGGATTTCTGGATCGAGGGCACCGCCAAGACCTACCGCATCCATATCCGCGCCGCTTCCAGTCTTGGCAGCGTCGAGGAGTACAAGAAGATGGTCGCGCTGTCCTCCTCCGGCAAGAACGCGGCTGTGAACAATATCAACCAGAAGATCATGGAAGCGATGCTCTACGGTTCGCAGCGGCTCTCCGGGAAAAAGAAGGGCAGCAAGGACAGCTTCGAATGGAAGCTCAGCGACGAGCAGATCGAAGAGGCCGATATCGGCAAGTCCATCCTGGCGAAGCTTGCCAACGATATCCGCATCAACATCCTGCCCGACCGGGTGGAGCTGGTCGTTCTGAAGACCAACAAATAAGCGCGGTACATACCATCACAAAAGGAAGCGGCGCATCCGAAGGGATGCGCCGCTTTGGCTGCAGACAATACGCCGACAAGCCGAAGGCTTGTGTCATCCCGAGCGCAGCCGAGGGATCTTACAGGTCGATGCTCTTAAGATCTTTCGACTCCGCAGACAAGCTTGGAATGTCACGCGCTGCCCGCGCGTCAGAATGCTCCGCTCAAGATGACTAGTCCGGGGCTTGGCTTATTATTGATGCGGGCCGGAGTTTTCCGGCCCGCATTCGTTATTCGTTGTTCTTTTTGATGAACATGAGGTTCATGTCCGTCTGGCCCTCGATGCCGGGGACGGTCTCGGTGAAGCTGTACTGCCACATGTCGCAGGCGTAGTAGAAATTCGGGAAGGGGCTCTCGGGCAGGGAGAACCAGAAGCAATAGTCGGTCAGACGGGTGAGGTCGTAGCCGTAGTAGCCGAGCTCGCGGTTGAAGTAGACGCCCGGCTCGTAGCCCGCGCGGCGGACGGTCTCGCAGAAGGCCACGGCGCAGTCTGTCCGGGTCTCCTTCGCCAGGCCCGCGGTGCGCGCGTTCTCGTCCTCGATCTTCTCCCAGTCGTAGATGACGGGCAGGTCGATGCGGTAATCCCCGATCCGCTCCAGGACGAAGTTCGCCTCCTCGATCGCCTCGGCCGCGTTCACGGCCTGCGAGAAGAAATAGACCCCGCACTGCAGGCCGCTGTCGGCCGCGCCGCGCAGATTCGTCTCCCAGCGCGCATCCTCGAACAGGCCGCCCTCGGTATAGCCGCGCCAGCCCATGCGCACATAGGCGTAATCCACCCCCGCGCGGGAGACCTGCGGCCAGTCGATTTCGAGCTGATGCTCCGAGACGTCGACCCCGCGCAGGGTACGGTAGTCCTCCCCGATGTAGCAGATGTCCCCGCTTGCGGAAGAGAAGAAGCCCGCCGTCAGCTCGTTGACCGGCACGCCCTCCAGCGGCGTCATCCAGATCCAGTCAAAGCCGTCGTAGAGATAGATCTGCCCCGCATGGGGGTCCGGCTCCTCCTTCGGCGTCAGCTTCCGCAGCAGCCCGACCACGGCCGCCGCCGCAAGCCCGAGCAGAAGCAGCGCCAGCACCAGGGTGAAAAAAAGCCGGTTTCTCTGTCTTGTCCTCATCGTTTCCCCCGCCGCAAGAATTCAAAAATCGTTTTGTTCAGTATAGCAGATTTTCGGCAGTATCACAAGAAAAAGCTCTCAGACCGGCAAGATATCCGGCACTTTCCCCAAACTCCTGTTGACTTCACCGGGTTGTTATCGTAAAATATATAAAGATATTGACGGCGCATGCATGGCGCTGCGTTCTCAAATACGGCTTTATTTTATGACAAAGGGGACAGTTTCATGAAAAAAGAAAACAACGATCCCGCAAAGCAGGAAAACGCCGCTCTCAAGGCGGAGATCAAGGAGCTGCGGGGCAGACTCATGGCCCAGCAGCAGGAGGTCCGCGCAAAAGGCCTGCCGATCATCGTGCTGGTAGAGGGCTGGTCGGCCGCCGGCAAGGGCAGCCTGATCAACGAGCTCATCAGTGAGATCGACCCGAGAAACTACAACGTCGTCTCCCCCGTCATCACGCCGGAGAACGAGGCGCGCTATCCCTTCCTCTATCCCTACGCCAAGGCCATCCCCGAAAACGGCAAGATCATGTTCTACGACTCCGGCTGGATGGAGGACTGCGTGCGCAAATACCTGCGCCGTGAGATCACCCGCGACGAATACAAAAAGCGCGTGCGCGCCGTGTGCGAGTTCGAGCGGCAGCTGCGCGACGGGGGCTATATCCTGCTCAAGTTCTTCCTGGACATCAGCCAGGGCGAGCAGCGCAAGCGCATGAGCGCGCTGCGCGAGAACTACGAGACCGAGTGGCGCGTCACCGACGAGGATCTGTGGCAGCAGCACGAGTACAAGCTCTTCAAGGAGGGCTATGAAGCCTTCATGGAGAAGACCGGCAAGATCATCCCCTGGCATATCCTCGACGGCAGCAAGAAGTCGCTCGCCGCGCGCGACGCGCTCAAGCTGCTCGTCGGGATGATCGACAAGGCGCTCGAACAGGGCCGCTATGTCGGCAAGCCCTTCAAGGAGAACTTCCCCCTGATCAAGATGCCCAAGCTCGCGGAGGTCGATCTCTCCCCCGCGCTCACGGACGAGGAATACAAGAAGGAGCTCAAGAAGCTCCAGAAGCGCTTGGGCGAGCTGCACAACGTCGTCTACCGCAAGAAGATCCCGGTCATCCTCTGCTATGAGGGCTGGGACGCCGCCGGCAAGGGCGGCAACATCCGCCGCATCGCCAGACCCCTCGACCCGCGCGGCTTCGACGTGATGCCAATCGCCTCGCCCGAGCCCCACGAGCTGGCCCGCCAGTACCTCTGGCGCTTCTGGACCAGGCTCCCGCGAAGCGGCCACTTCTGCATCTTCGACCGCACCTGGTACGGCCGCGTCATGGTGGAACGGCTCGAGGGCTTCTGCTCCGAGGACGACTGGAAGCGAGCCTACAATGAGATCAACGAGTTCGAGCGTCAGCTCACCGACTGGGGCGCCGTGGTGCTCAAGTTCTGGATCCACATCGATCAGGACACGCAGCTTCAGCGCTTCAACGACCGGCAGAACACCCCCGAAAAGGCGTGGAAGCTCACCGATGAGGACTGGCGCAACCGCGAGAAATGGCCCCAGTACGAGGAGGCCATCGACGAGATGCTGCAGAAGACCAGCACGAAGAACGCCCCCTGGTTCATCATCGAATCCAACGACAAGAAATACGCCCGCATCAAAGCGCTCAAGATCGTGATCGACGCGCTGGAAAAGGCCTGCGCGGACAGAATGTCCTGAACGAACGGGAGAAGAGAAGAGAGTCACTATGGCGGCGAAAGAGAAGAAAACCGAAATCGAGAAAACAGCCGAGCCCGGCAGCATCTATCTCAACCGCGAGCTGAGTTGGCTGGCTTTCAACGAGCGCGTCCTGCTGGAGGCGGCGGATCCGGACGTGCCGCTGTTGGAACGGCTCAAATTCCTGATGATCTACCAGTCCAATCTGGAGGAATTCTACCGCGTCCGCATCGGCATCATGACGCACCGCGCCATGCTGCAGCAGGACAAGCCCGACCCCCTGTCCGGCCTGCTGCCCGAAGCCGTGATGCAGGAGGTCCTGCGCGTCACGCGCGAGCAGCAGACCCTGCTGGAGAGCATCTGGAAGGCCGTGCGGGAGGAGCTGCGCGCCAACAGTGTGGACGTGCTGGACTTCAGCAAGAAGGTCAGCAAGGTGGACGAGCTGATGAGCAAGAAGCTCTTCGGCGACATCAAGGACGCGCTGACGCCCACGCTCATCAGCCCGGATCAGCCGCTGCCCTTCTTCTGGGACGGCGAGTGCTTTCTGATCGCCTTTCTGGGGCGCACCGCGATCCAGCAGATGGCCATCATCCCGCTGCACCGGGTCCCCGCTTACCAGAGCTTTGAGATCGACGGCTGCCAGAAGATCGTGCTGACGCCCCGGCTCGTGCGGCACTTTCTGCCCCTGCTGTTCAAGAAGGAGAACGTGCTGGCCTCGGCGGTGGTCGCCGTCACGCGCAATGCGGACGTGTTCCTCTCCGACGTGGAGGACCACTCCGACGAGGAGATGCGGCAGAAGGTCTCCGGCATGCTGACCAAGCGCAAGCGGGAGATGCCCGTGCGCGTGCGCATCTACGGCAAGCTCCCGGACGCGGCGCGCTCCCTGCTGCTCAAAAAGCTGCGCGTACAGGAGCGCTTCGTCTTCTCGCAGAGCGTGCCCTTCGATTTCTCCTTCCGCTCGTGCATCGGCGGCTCGCCGAGCCTGCGCTATGCCGAGCGGCGGCCCGCCCGGAATATCGGACTGAACAAGGGCGAATACTTCCGTTACATAGAGAAGAACGACCTGCTCATCAGCTTCCCCTTCCAGAGCATGATGTCCTTCGTGGATCTGATCTACGAGGCGGCGGACGACCCGTCGGTCCTGTCCATCAAGATCACGCTCTACCGCATGTCCGGCAGCAGCAAGATCGCCGCCGCCCTCGCCTACGCCGCCGACAAGGGCAAGGACGTGCTCTGCCTGCTCGAGCTGCGCGCCCGCTTCGACGAGCAGAACAACATCGACTACTCCGAGCTGCTTGAGGACGCGGGCTGCCGGGTCATCTACGGCTTGCCCGAGCACAAGGTGCACTCCAAGCTCTGCGTCATCACCCGCCAGGTCGACGGCAATATCAGCCGCATCACCCAGGTCGGCACCGGCAACTACAACGAGGTCACCGGCGAGCAGTACACCGACCTCTCCCTCATCACCGCGCGCGAGGAGTGCGGGCAGGAGGCCGAGGCGGTCTTCGCCGCCCTGCTCGAGGGCGAGCTGCCGCCCGAGGCGCACAGCCTGTGGATCGCGCCGCTGAGCTTCAAGACGCGGGTCATGGATTTCCTCGATCAGGAGATCGCCAAGGGCGCGGACGGACATGTGGCCATCAAGGTCAACGCCGTCAACGACATCGACGTGATGCGCAAGCTGATCGAGTGCTCACAGGCGGGCGTGAAGGTGGAGCTCTTCGTCCGCGGCATCTGCTGCCTGCGGCCCGGCGTCCCCGGCCAGACGGACAACATCACGGTCACCAGCGTGGTGGGCCGCTGGCTCGAGCACTCGCGCATCTACAGCTTCGGCGACGGTGCGGCGCAGCGACTCTTCATCGGCTCCGGCGACCTGCTCAACCGCAACCTGCAGCGGCGCGTCGAGGCCTTCATCGAGGTGATGACGCCCGAGACCCGCGAGCAGATCAACGAGGTGCTCAAGGCCCTGCGCGTCGACCGGGAGAAATCCCGCCGCATGCTCTCCGACGGCAGCTATGTCCGCGACAAGGGCGGCGAGGGCACGTCCTCGCAGGAGGCGCTGTACCGCTACTTCAGCAATTACAAGGTCAGTCTGGAAGAGAAAAAGCCCGCGGAGCGCAGCACGCCGCCGCAGAAGCAGGCCGAAAGCGCACAGCCCGTCCCCTTCCTGCAGCGCCTGAAAGAATTCTTCAGCTGAGTCAACATGCTTTGGAGGTAAATCATGGCCAAACGCTACAACATCTGTCTGGACGTTGGCGGGACCAAGGTCCTCGGCGTCATCTTCGATGAGAAGGACAAGATCATCTACCGCCTGAAAAAGCGCTCCAAGGGCGAGGGCGAGGGCTCCGCCGACGTCGAGCGGGTCATCGTCGGCTGCGTCGAGGAGATGATCGAGGGCTCCGGGATCGACCGCAAGGAGATCAACGCCATAGCCTCCTGCGCCCCCGGCGTGATCGATCAGGGCAGGGGCATCGTGCTCTTCACCCCCAATCTGCCATGGCGCAATTACGACATGGCCGGCGCCATGCGCAAGAAATTCGGCGTCCCCTTCTTCGTCGGCAATGACGTGAATCTCGGCGTGCTGGGCGAGTTCAAATACGGCGCGGCGCGCGGCTACCAGAACGTCGTCGGCTTCTTCCCCGGCACCGGCATGGGCGGCGGCCTGATCCTCAACGGGCAGCTCTTCACCGGGCACAAGTTCAAGGCCGCCGAGTACGGCCACATGATCCTCGACCCCGAGGGGCCGCTGTGCGGCTGCGGACAGCGCGGCTGTCTGGAGGCCTTCTCCAGCAAGAAGGGCATGAGCGACTATATCCGCCAGCAGGTCGCGCGCGGGCGGGAATGCATGCTGGCCGAGGACGTCAAGGACGGGGCCGTGTTCCGCAGCAAGAAGCTCCGCAAGGCGCTGGCCGCGGGCGACAGGGTCGCGGAGGAGGCCGTGGACCGGGCCTGCCACTATCTGGCCATCGCGACCGGCAACATGATCAACACCATCTCCCCCGATCTGGTGCTCTACGGAGGCGGGATCATGGAGGCCATGGGCGATATCTTCTTCGACAAGATCCTCCGCGAGGTCGATCGCTACTGTCTGCCGCAGATCCGCCCGACCGTGGATCTCAAGGTCGCCTCGCTCGGCGACGACTCCATCCTCTACGGCGATCTGGCACTGATCAAGGGACTCTGATTATTTCTTACAAAGTACGAACGCTCCCCGGTTTGGGGAGCGTTCGTTGTTTTCTTCCGTATTTCAGCGGTTGGCGTACATGTTCTCGTAGTATTTCAGATACTCGCCCGAGACGATCTTGTCCATCCATTCGCGGTGGTGCAGGTACCACTCGATCGTCTGCGCCATGCCGGTCTGGAAGGTGTATTTCGGACTCCAGCCCAGGGTGCCCGTGATCTTCGTGTTGTCGATGGCGTAGCGCCGGTCGTGGCCCGGGCGGTCCTTGACGTGGACGATGAGATCCTCGCTTTTGCCGGTGTTCTCAAGGATGAGTTTGACGATCTCGATATTCGCGCGCTCGTTGTTGCCGCCGATGTTGTAGACCTCGCCCAGCGCGCCCTTTTCGAGCACCGCGCAGATCGCGGCGCAGTGGTCCTCCACATACAGCCAGTCGCGGATCTGCATGCCGTCGCCGTAGACCGGCAGGCTCTTCTCCGCGAGGCAGTTGTTGATCATCAGGGGAATGAGCTTCTCCGGGAACTGGTAGGGGCCGTAGTTGTTGGAGCAGCGCGTGATGTTCACGGGCATGCCGTAGGTCTTGTCATAGGCGCGGACCACGAAGTCCGCCGAGGCCTTGGAGGCCGAGTAGGGGCTGTTCGGCGCGAGGGGCGTGGTCTCGGTGAACATGCCCGTGGGGCCGAGGGCACCGTAGACCTCGTCCGTCGAGACCTGCAGGTATTTGACCCCCTCTTTGAACTCGCGGGAGTAACGGTCCTTCGGGTCGAGCTTCCAGTGGTTCTTGGCCACATCCAGCAGGGTCTGCGTGCCGAGCACGTTGGTCGTGAGGAAGAGATCGGGGTCGGTGATGCTGCGGTCGACATGGCTCTCCGCGGCGAAGTTGACGACGGTGTCAAAGTCCCATTTGTCAAACAGCTCTTCCACCAGCGCGCGGTCATGGATGTCGCCGCGCACGAAGGTATAGCGCTTGTCCTCCGCGATGTCCGCCAGATTGTCGAGATTGCCCGCATAGGTCAGCAGGTCGAGGTTAACGATGGTGAGATCGTCATAGTTTTCCAGCAGATAGTGGACGAAATTCGAGCCGATAAAGCCGGCACCGCCGGTGACAAGTATCGTCTTCATGCCTGTTCCCTCCTTAATCAAGCAGCGAGAGCAGATACTGGCCGTAGTCGGTCATGCGCAGCTCCCGCCCGAGCTTCCGCAGGTCCGCGTCGTTGATCCAGCCCTTGCGCCATGCGATCTCCTCGATGCAGGAGATGTAGAAGCCCTGCCGGTTCTGGACCGTGGCGACGAACTGTGAGGCCTGCAGCATGCCCTCGGGCGTGCCGGTGTCGAGCCAGGCCATGCCGCGGCCCATGGGGCTGACCATCAGCTCGCCCCGGTGGAGATACTCGTTGTTGACCGCGGTGATCTCCAGCTCACCCCGGGCGGAGGGCCGGATGGTCTTCGCGATCGAGACGACGCTGTTGTCGTAGAAGTAGAGCCCGGGGACCGCGTAATTGCTCTTCGGGAACTCCGGCTTTTCCTCGATGGAGATCGCGCGCATGTTCTCGTCAAACTCCACGACGCCGAAGGCACGGGGGTTCTTGACCTGAATGCCGAAGATCATGCCGCCCTTTTCGATCGCCGCGCCGTCGCGCAAGTAGTCCGAAAGGGCCTGGCCGTAAAAGATATTGTCCCCGAGGATCAGACAGACCGAATCGCCGCCGATGAACTCCTCGCCGAGGATGAAGGCCTCGGCCAGACCGCGCGGCGCATCCTGGACCTTGTATTCCAGCTTCATGCCGAGGCGCTCCCCGTCGCCCAGAAGCTCGCGGTAGACGGGGGTATCCTTCGGTGTGGAGATGACCAGCACCTCGCGGATGCCGGCCAGCATCAGCACCGACAGCGGATAGTAGACCATGGGCTTGTCGTATATGGGAAGCAGCTGCTTGGAGACGGCCCGCGTCATGGGATACAGACGCGTCCCCTTCCCGCCTGCCAGAATGATTCCTTTCATCGCAGTCTTTCCTTTCGCGCTTTGTTTCGATCTATTTTAACACCCAACCGGGAACCCTGTCAACGGCAGGGAAAACGCCGCCGCAAATGCGGCGGCGTTTTACAGGATTCACGCGTGCACCGGGACGCCGACTTCGCGCAGCTTTTCGCGGATCTGCGCCATGTCCCCGTGGAAGATCGCGCCCCGCATGCCGCTGTTGAGCGAGCCCTCGATGTTGTAATTGTTGTCGTCGATGAAAAAGCAGGTCTCCGGACGAAGGCCGAAGGTTTTGAAAAACAGGCTGTACATTTCGGGCTGGGGCTTGAGGATCCCGACGTCCGCCGAGATCAGCGTGCCGTCGAAGTACCGCTTCGCCCGGACGCGCTCCCAGTAGACATGCTGGCGGACGCTGGCGTTGGACAGCAGCCAGAGCCCGTACCCGAGCTCCTTGAGCTCCCGAACGAGTTCGCAGCTGCCCTCGATCTCCACGATGGGCTGATCCCAGCAGAGGACGAGCTGCCGCACGGTCTCGTGCAGACGCGTCGGGACACGGCGGCACATGACGGGAACGGCTTCTTCGTCCGTCAGAGAGCCGCGGTCCATCTGCGCCCACTCCAGCGAGCGGAAGACCTCCCGCCGCAGCAGCGGCCTGTCCGCCTCAGAAACGGAAAGCCTGTCCATGAACAGCTCCGGATCGAAGCGGACGAGGACGTTGCCCATGTCAAAGACGATGTTCTCGATCATGGCTCACACTCGGATCTTGCCGTTGGTCGCGCGCAGGGCGATGATCAGGATGATGCCGCTGGTGAACGTCAGGATGGCGGAGAGCGCCGCGCCGGAGCCCACGGAGTTGCGCACGATATCGGTGTAGGCCGCGATAGTCAGCGTGTTGTTGCGGCCGGAGGAGAGCATGATCGAGCAGCTCAGCTCATTGATACAGGTGACCCAGGAGAGGATCGCACCGGAGAAAACGCCGGGCAGCATCAGACGGGCCGTCACCTTCCAGAAGGTGCGCATGGGCGGAACGCCGAGGTTGATGGAGGCTTCCTCCACACTCGGGTCCATCTGCATGAGAAAGGCGCTGGCGCTTCGCACCGTGTAGGGCAGTTTGCGGATGATGTAGGAAATGATGATAATCGCGGCGGTGCCGGTGAGGACCAGAGGCTTTACGTTGAAGGTGACAATGTAGCAAAGGCCGAGCACCGAGCCGGGGATGACATAGGGGGCCATGAGCAGCATGTCGAGAATGCCGCCGGTCTTGCCCTTCTTGCGCACGATAACATAGGACATGAGGATGCCGATGATCACGATGAACACCATGGCGGTCAGAGAATAGGTGAAGGTGTTGCGCATGGTGGACCAGAGGCGGGAGCCGAGGTTCTGATAGTTTTCAAAGGTGAAGCCTCCGGTGAAGGTGGAGTAGTTGGTGTGCTGGAAGGAGCTGGCGCACACGACGATCTGCGGCAGGAAAGAGACAAAAGTAATGAGGAAAACCGGAAGCGTCACGAGGAAGCGCTTGAAGCCGTGCACCTCCACCACCTTGGGAGGACGAAGAGCACTCATGATGTAGTTGCGGCGGCCGACA
>JAILNC010000068.1 GCA_024691985.1 Oscillospiraceae bacterium
TGCACGATCACGCGCGCGCAGCGGCGGACGGAGATCCGGCGCGTGATCACGGACGAACGGGTCCGCGCGCGCAGCCGCGGCGTCTTCGGGGGCTTCGCGGTGCGCTTTCTCTGCGCGGTGGTGCGCAGCGGCAGCGTGACGCTCAACGCGCTGGTGTTCCGGCTGGTGGCCTTCGTCGGCGCCGCCGCCCCGAAGCTGTTCACCGCGATCAAGCACCGGAAATAAAAAACACTCCGAAAATGAAAAACTCCGCCTCGTGATGAAGCGGAGTTTTTATTTCGTTCAAGTCATCCGTACGGGCCGAGGGCCGTACAAAGAGAATTACTTGAGCTCGACGGTGGCGCCGACGGCCTCGAGCTTGGCCTTGAGCTCCTCGGCGTCTTCCTTGGAGATGCCTTCCTTGATCTTGGCGGGGACGCCCTCGACCAGGCCCTTCGCCTCGGCGAGGCCCAGGCCGGTGATGGCGCGGACTTCCTTGATGACCTTGATCTTCTCGGAGCCGAAGCTGGTCATAACGACGTCGAACTCGGTCTTCTCCTCGACGACGGGGCCGGCAGCGACAGCGGGGCCGGCGGCGACGGCGGCGGCGGAAACGCCGAAGGTCTCCTCCAGCGCGTGGACGAGCTCGCTCAGCTCAAGAACGGTAAGGCCTTTGATCTGCTCGATCATGGCGGCGATTTTTTCACTCATGGTATTTTCCTCCAATAAAAAATTGTTGTGGTGCCGAATTTATTCGGCGGCGGGGGCTTCGACGGAGCCGCCCTTCTGCTCGAGAATCTGGCCGAGGCAGACGGCCAGGCCGGTGATGGGCGCGATCATGGTGCCCAGGACCTTGGAGTACAGCGCCTCCTTGGTGCCGAGGGTGGAGATCTCCTCGATCTCGGCCGCGCTGAGGACCTTGCCCTCCATGAAAGCGGCCTTGACGTTGAAGCGTTCGCCCAGCTTCTTGCTGTAGTCGTTGATGATACGGAAAGGAGCGATGGGGTCCTTCTCGGCGGTGGCCAGAGAGGTGGTGCCGTTGAGGACGTGATCGAGCTGATCCATCCCCAGCTTGTCCAGCGCCTTCCTGGTCAGGGTGTTCTTGACGACCGTGTACTCGACGTCCTCCTTGCGCAGCTCGGCGCGCAGAGCGGTGTCCTCGGCCACGGTGATGCCGCGGTAGTCGACAAGGACGCCTGCGCCTGCATTCTGGATGCGCTTGGCGAGGGCTTCGACGATCGCCTGCTTTTCGCTGAGAACCTTTGCGTTAGGCATGTGTGTTTTTCACCTCCACACAATATGATACCGCGCTCAAAAAGAAAAGCCCCTGCGGCCATAAAGACGCAGAGACACATAAACAATCGTGAGAAATTGTCGATGTCCTCGGCAGGATTTACGGGCAAAGCCCACCTGCTGTCTTCGGAGCGCTCTGATAATATACCAGAGCGCTCCGGGGATGTCAAGCATTTTTTTGCTGTGAAAGCACGTCGGTTTACTTTGCCAGCGCGTCGATCAGGGACTGGCGGTAGGTGAAGCCGTAAGGCGCGTCGCAGTCGGCGACCGTGGCGACAGCCATCAGGTTCATCGGCCTGGTCAGGTAGATCTCTACATGGCAGGGGCCCTGCGCGTCATAGTCGAAGGAGCCGATGTACTCCCAGCCGCTCCCGTCGTTGATATAGACGGCGCGGGGACCGAGCACCTCGTTCTGACTCGCGGACTTGGTGACGAGCTGGTAATCCAGCGTGAAGCCGACGCAGTTCTCCAACGGATCTGTGAGCAGGGTGTATTTGGTCTTGGTGCCGACGAAGTTGTCCTTCGACCACGCCACGCCGGGGTCGCCGACATTCGCGACGCCGGAGGAGCTGCTCTGGCTGCCGAGGCGGAACACGCGCCCGGGATAGTCGAAACGCAGCCGCTCGATGGGCACCCAGGCGACGTTGAGCTTGTTCGACTCCGTGTAATAGAGCACGCAGTAGCTATCGCCGTGCTCGGCCAGGACGTACACGCGGCTGCCGTGGTAAATATAGCCGAGAAGGCTGTTGGTATCCGTCACCCAGTGGTCAAAGGCCTTGATGCTGTGGCCGGCCGGGGCGTCGGCGTACATGGTGAAATAGTCGCTGAAGTAGTCGTCGTTGTTCGGGGTTTTGACCTTGCTGTGGTTTGAGGCCTTGTTGAACAGGCTCCGCATCGAGGACGAGGAATTCGACGAGGAGGCGCCGGAGGAGGCGCCGGAAGCGGGGCCGCTTTTGATCTGGTTGTTGATGCCGGACGCGGCCAGGGCGGGGACAGAGAGCGATGCGAACAGAAGAAGCGCAAGGAGGAGGGACAGAAGCTGTTTCCGGTGCTTGTTCATTTTGGTTACCTCTCTTTGATGATTATTATGAGGTTGAAGCCGCGTAGGGAGCGATCCCCAGATCGCACCGCGGACAGCTGCCTGTGTTTGCGGCCGGATGAGGGCATCCGGCCCTGCGCGCTTATTTCACGCTCTGCAAAATTTCGCCGTAGGAGGGATAAGGCCAGCAGCGCGCGGCGCAGCGGGTCTCGGCCTCGTCGACGACGGCGCGCAGGCTCTCCATCGCGGGCAGGACGCGGTCGCAGTAGTAGCGCGCGGCGGCGAGGGTGTCGGGCCGGGTCTTCACACCCTCCATGGCCTTCTCCAGCGCGCGGCCGTGGATGGCGGCGGAGGCCGCGAGATCGCAGAGCTTCTGGATGGTCGCGGACTCGTAGCTGACGTCGACGGGCAGCATGGCGCGCTTGGCGTTGGCGGACTCCGCCAGCGCCCCGGTGAAGGCCGAGATCGCGGGCAGGATGTCCTTCCACAGCATGTCGAGCATGGTCAGCGCCTCGATGCGCACGACCTTGCAGTAGCTGTCCAGCTTGATCTCGTAGCGGGCGCGCAGCTCCGCCTCGCTGTAGACCTTATGGCGGGCGAAGAGCTCCACGTTCTTCGGCGCGATGTACAGCGGCACGCAGTCGGGCGTGGCGGGGAAGTTTGACAGGCCGCGCGCCTCGGCCTCTTCAAGCCAGGCGGCGTCGTAGCCGTTGCCGTTGAAGATCACGCGGCGGTGCTTATGGATGACCTCGCGGATCAGCTCGTGCAGGGCGGCGTCGAAGTCCCCGGCGGCCTCGAGCCTGTCGGCGTACTGGCGCAGGGACTCGGCCACGGCGGTGTTGAGCACGACGTTCGGCCCGGAGATCGACTGCGAGGAGCCGAGCATGCGGAACTCGAACTTGTTGCCCGTGAACGCGAAGGGCGAGGTGCGGTTGCGGTCGGTGGAGTCCTTCGGGAACTTCGGCAGCACGTGCACGCCGATCTTGAACTGCTCCTTCTCCCGGCCGCCGTAGGGCGTGCCGCTCTCGATGGCGTCGAGGATGGCCTCGAGCTCCTCGCCGACGAAGATGGACACGACGGCGGGCGGCGCCTCGGCCCCGCCGAGGCGGCAGTCGTTGCCCGCGGAGGCCACGCAGATGCGCAGCATGTCCTGGTAGTCGTCCACGGCCTGGATCACCGCGCAGAGGAAGAGCAGGAACTGCGCGTTCTCCGCCGGGGTCTCGCCCGGCTCGAAGAGATTGACGCCGGTGTTGGTGGTGATGGACCAGTTGTTGTGCTTGCCCGAGCCGTTGACGCCCGCGAAGGGCTTTTCGTGCAGCAGGCACACCATGCCGTGCTTGCGCGCGATGCGCTGCATCAGCTCCATCGTGAGCTGGTTGTGGTCGGCGGCGATGTTCGTGGTGGTGTAGATGGGCGCGAGCTCATGCTGGGCCGGGGCGGTCTCGTTGTGCTCGGTCTTGGCCATGACGCCGAGCTTCCACAGCTCCTCGTCCAGCTCCTTCATGAACTCCTGCACGCGGGGCTTGATGGTGCCGAAGTAGTGGTCGTCGAGCTCCTGCCCCTTGGGGGGCCTGGCCCCGAAGAGGGTGCGGCCCGTGTACTGCAGGTCCTTGCGCCGGTCATAGACGCTCCGGTCGACGAGGAAGTACTCCTGCTCGGGCCCGACGGTGGTGCGCACCGAGCTCACGTCCGCGTTGCCGAAGAGCTTCAGCACGCGCACGCCCTCGCGGTTGATGGCCTCCATCGAGCGCAGCAGCGGGGTCTTCTTGTCCAGGGCCTCGCCGCCGTAGGAGCAGAACGCCGTCGGGATGCACAGCACGCGGTCCTTGATGAAGGCGTAGGAGGTGGGGTCCCAGGTCGTGTAGCCGCGGGCCTCGAAGGTGGCGCGCAGGCCGCCGGAGGGGAGGGAGCTCGCGTCCGGCTCGCCCTGGATCAGCTCTTTGCCTGAAAATTCCATGATGACCTTGCCGCCGTCCACCGGGGCGATGAAGCTGTCGTGCTTCTCGGCGGTGATGCCGGTCATGGGCTGGAACCAGTGGGTGAAGTGCGTCGCGCCCTTCTCGATGGCCCAGTCCTTCATGGCGTTGGCCACGATCTCGGCGGCGGCGCTGTCGAGGCGCTTGCCGTCGTTCATCGAGCGCTGGACCTGCCGGAAGACGTCCTTGGGCAGCCGCGCCCGCATGACGGAGTCGTTGAAGACCATGGAGCCGAAAATATCCGTGACGCTGTTCATAGCAGTTCCTCGCTTTTCATTCAAACATCGGCCGGGCGCAAACATGTTTGCGGGCACGTTCCCATATGCACGTCGTTGCGGGGAGCGCAGCGACGCGGCAATCCGCGTCCCCCGGCGGCCGGGCAGGGGAAACGGATTGCCACACCGGTCTGCGGACCGGTTCACAATGACAGGCAGGTCGCTGCGCTGGGCAAAACGCAGTTTCGCAATCGAAGAAAAACCGGCGGAAGCGTCGTGCCCCCGCCGGTCGCTGGTAGTGAAATTATATGGTGTACAGCCGGTTTTGTCAATTGTTTTACAGCCGCTGCTTTTCGGCCAGGGTGCGGTTTTTGTAGGCGGGGTCGCCGGTCACGTCGCGGATGACCTCGATCTCCGGCGGGAGCGCCGCGTCCTCGGACCCGAAGACGAAGAGGATCGCCTTGTCCTTTGAGAAGGGGTAGACGTCCAGCTCCATGCGGTGGCCGCCGTAGGCGAAGCGGTACTTGAGCTTGCGCACGCTGTGCAGCGAGAGGTCCGCCTCCATCAGGTAGGTCACGTACTCCTTCTCGGAGATCGGCCGCTCGGTCACCCAGCGGGTGCCGTCCTCGCCCACGCGCTTGGTCGTGTAGAAGAAGAGCTGATCGTCGAAGCGCGCCTGCTGGCGGATGCGGCGCTCGACGTCCGGATCGGAGGAGAGCAGATAGGTCTGCATCATCTCGACGGGCAGGGCCCCGTATTCCTTCGTCAGCGCGCCGCGGTCGGGCATGCTGACCAGATACTTGCGCTTGCCGGGCTCCGGCGCGCTCTCGCCCAGGATGCGGTAGATCTGCGTCATGGCGCGGTTGATCTTGTCCTCGAAGTCGGCGGAGTTGTCGATGACATAGCGGGCGTGGTGGGCCTGCCAGGCGCGCAGCGTCCTGTCGTCCATCCGGCGCGCGTCCTCGACGCTCTCGTAGCGGGCGGCGTTGCCATAGTTGAAGGCGTACTCCGCCCCCTTGGCGCAGCTGACCAGATGCAGCACCGCGTCGTAGTGGGCCATCGCCTGCTCCTCGGTCAGGCCGAAGCTTGCGAGCAGCTGCGCGAAAAAGGCGTCGTCGACGTAGGCCTTGTTGTCAAACACGGCGCGGTCGTAGACGATCAGCACCTTGTCCTCGGGCACGGCCTGCGCCGCGCGCAGGGCGAGCTTTTCCTTGTGGAGCTGGTCGTCCGTCACGAAAAACTGAAAATCCTCCATGGACATGCAGTTGGGGAAGGGCCCGACGCCGAAGCCGGAGATCAGCTCCGTCGCCGTCTCGGGGATGGTGATCACCTTCCAGCCGTCCTCGCTTTTGAACTCCTTGAGGATGCGGCTGATGAGCGTGGTCTTGCCCGCTGCGGGGCCGCCGGTCAGAACGATCCGGGTAATGCGTTTTCCCATGGAAAAAACCTCCTCGCTGTCGTCGTGTCCGCGTGAACCTATCATAGCACGAAAAACGTCACATTTCAACGGCAAAGCGGCGCCGGATACGTCCGCCTTTCCCCTCCGCCCCGTCTCCTCCGATGGCGGACGGGGCCCTTCTCCCCGCCCTCGTCGCTGCCCGCGGAGTCTTTTTTGGCACATTTTCGGCCCAAAGTGGGGAATTGGTGCCGAATTGTCACCGGAAAACACTGCCTTTGGAAGGAGAAGTCTTGACGAAAAGGGAATTTTGATGTACTATCTATTGGTAGCAAAATGCCGTTTTCTATTTTTTCATAGATCGGAGGAACTCGTATGAGCATGGTTCCCGAAGTAAAATGCCGTCGCTGCGGCGAGACGTTTTCTTCCCTGCGCAGCCGCTGCCCCAACTGCGGGACGCGCCGCGTCGCGCAGAGCTCCCGCACCCCCGGGCCCACCCCCGGCACCGTCAGCGGGACCGCCGCCTATGAGCGCGCGGAGACGAACACCAAGTGGCAGATCATCTTCGGCCTGATCCTCGTGGCCGCCGTGGTCCTGGCCGTCGTTGTGATGGTCACCACCTCGCTCGAGGGCGCCGACGTCAAGCAGCAGACCACCTCCATCACCCCGCCTGTCGTGACCGAGTACGTCCCCGTCATCGAGGCCGCGCCCACGCCGGAGCCCACGCCCACGCCCACGGTCGAGGGCCTGCGCGTCATGTTCTACACGACCGAGATCGCGACGGACTTCACGCTCTGGGTGGACGACCCGGTCGATCTGACCGTCCAGGTCATGCCGCTGACGCTCCAGGGACTCAAGGTGGACTGGAAGTCCAGCAACGAGGATATCCTGCAGGTGGAGAAGACCGACGAATACGCCGTCAAGGTCTCCGCCGTCGACGACGGCAGCCTGCCGAAATCCGCCAAGCTGACGCTCACCTGCGCCGGCTTCGAGAAGGAGCTGACGGTCTACGTCCGCCCGGCGAAGAAGTAAGCGCACCAAGGCAAAAACGATCCCCGATGCACACGCATCGGGGATCGTTTTACATTTCCCTGATCTCGCAGGCGATCGCGCCGTTGTCGAAGACGGTGACGAGGGCCCAACTCAGCACCCGGCCGCAGCCGGCCGTGCCGGGGTTGAGCAGCGTCACGCCGCCGATCTGCTCGTAAAAGGCGCTGTGCGTGTGGCCGAACATCGCGATCTGCGCCTCCTCCTCCCGCGCGGCGAAGACCAGCCAGTCGGCCTGCGCGGTGCTCACGCCGTAGCGGTGCCCGTGGACGAGCAGGGCCTTCACCGCCCCGAGCGGGACGACGAGCTTTTCCGGCGCGAGGGGCATGACGTCGCAGTTGCCGCATACGGAATACACCGGCGTGTCGGGAAAGGCGTCCCGCAGCGCCTGCGCGTCCCGGTCATGGTCGCCCAGATGGATCAGCACGTCGGCCCCCGCCGCGCGCGCCGCCCCGAGCATCGGGGCCGTATTGCCGTGGGTATCGGAAAAAACCGCCGCTTTCAGCATTTCTCACGCCTCCGGTCATCATTTCGTGTTCTGCGGAATAGTATAGAGCGAAGCGAGGTGAGATGCAATGCAAAGTTTTGACAGTCTCACGGCCGGGCTCCTGCTCGGCGGCAGGGGCGGACAGCTCCGGGACCTGGCCGCCTCGCGCGACGGGGAAGCGCTCGCGAAGCTGGTGGATGCCGGGGCGGTCGAGCGCGCCGCCGCGTCCGGCGACGCGGAAGCGCTGCGGGCGCTGCTCAGCCGCGCGCTGGATTCGCCGGAGGGCAGACGCCTCGCCGAGGATATCCGCCGCGTGATGGAGGACTAGAGGCCCATGAGCGAGCTGGAGGATAGGCTGAACAGCATCCTGTCCGACCCCGGGCAGATGGAGAAGCTCGCGGGGCTGGCCCGCTCGCTGATGGGCGGGGAGAGCGCCGCGCCAAAGCAGAGCGCGCCGGAGGCCGCGCTGCTGAAAAAGCTCGGCGGGCTGATGAGCGCCGACGCCCAGGCCCCCAGCCGCGAGCAGGCGCTGCTGACGGCGATGCGGCCCTGGCTGTCCCAGCGGCGGCGGGAGAAGATGGACCGCGCCGTGCAGCTTGCGCGCATGGCGCGCATCGCGCGGCTCGCGATGGGCGAGCCGGGAGGCGGGGACGATGATCAATCGCTATGAGGGGAATACGGGCCGCGTGGTGCGCATGCCGGAGGCGGGCGATCTGCGCCCGCCTCCGCCGCCTTTTTCGCCTCCGCCGCGCCCGGGGCCGCAGCCCGGGGACCCGCTGTCCCGGCTCTTCTCCGGTCTCGGGGAGCTGGAGAGCGGCTACCTGCTGATGCTGCTGATCCTCTTTCTGCTCTACCGGGAGAGCGGCGACACAGAGCTGCTGCTCATCATGGCCGCCGCGTTTTTGTTTTAAATGAAGCCTGACAGCGCCCGCCTGCCTTCAGACCCTTTTAAGCCCTGCGCCGCTTTCTCCCCCCCGCCTATTGACATACCGTTTAAGTATGTTTATACTGCAGATGATTCCCATTTCAAGGAGTGAGCAGCATGCAGCAAAAAGCGATCATCCGCGCGGTCTGTATCAGTGAAAGGAAGGGCGAGCAGAAGCATCCCGTCGCCGGCATCGTGCTTCGGCCCCGCCACGGCGTTGAGGGCGACGCGCACGCCGGGGACTGGCATCGGCAGATCAGTCTGCTGGCAAAGGAAAGTGTGGATCTTCTGCAGGCGAAGATTCCGTTTCCCTTGAAGCCTGGCGCTTTTGCGGAAAACATCCTCTGCGAGGGGATCGGGCTTTCCGCACTCCCGATCGGCACAAGGCTCCGCATCGGGACCGCCCTGTGTGAGGTGACACAGATCGGCAAGGAATGCCACGCCGATTGTGCCATACGCAGGCAGGCCGGAGACTGCGTCATGCCGAGGGAGGGGATTTTTGCCGTTGTCCTGGAGGCGGGCGAGGCGAAGGCCGGGGACGAGATCCTTGTGATCGACGAAACGGAAGACACGATCTCGTGAATGTAAGGGCAGGGCAGACTGTTTGTCTGCCCTGCCCTGCTGCGTTCACGCCGCCCTTTCCAGCCGGATGCCCGCCGCCTGCAGCATGTCCTGGATGCTCACCGCGTAGCCCCGGGTGGGGTTGGAGACGAACACATGCGTCACCGCGCCCACCAGGCGGCCGTTTTGCAGGATGGGGCTGCCGGACATGCCCTGCACGATGCCGCCCGTGCGCTGCAGCAGCGCCGCATCCGTCACCGAGAGTGTGGCGTGGGTGCCCTCCGCGTCCCGGTAGACGCGATTGACCTCCACCGCGTACTCCCGCGGCTCCCGGCCGATGACGGTGGAGACGATGGACGCGGGTCCCGCCGTGATGCTGCCGATCTCCAGACGCTGTCCGTCGGGGCTGTCATACAGGGCGCCGAAGATCCCCGCGTCGGTGTTGCGCTCGATGCGGCCCAGAGCCGAGGCCAGGTCCGAAACGCCGCCCAGCTCCCCCGGTCTGCCGGGGGCGCCGGGCTGCACCGAGACGATCTGCGCGTCGGTGATGCTGCCCTCCCGCACCGGGATCGGCCGCCCGCTGCCGCTGTCGTTGACACTGTGGCCCAGGGCGCCGAAGGTCCCGCTCTCCGGATCGCAGAAGGTCAGCGTGCCGATCCCGGAGAGGGCGTCGCGCAGCAGAATCCCCAGCATGGGCCGCCCCTCCTCCGAGAGGGCCGGGGTGATGGGCAGCGTGAGCTCCCGCCCCTCGCGGTAGACCGTCAGGCGGAGGCTCCGCTCCCCGGCCGCGGCCACCGCGTCCATGAGCGCCGGGGCGTCCGGGATCGCCTTCCCGTCCACGGCGGCGATGAAGTCCCCGGCCTCCACGCCCGCCTCCGCCGCCGGGGACTTGGCACCCTCAGCCGTCTGCACCTCGCTGATCCCCGCCACCAGGACGCCCTCGGTGCTCAGCTGGATGCCGACGGCCTGTCCGCCGACGATCAGCTCCTGCGCGCAGGCGGGGACTGTCAGAAGGCTGGCCAGCAGCAGCGTCCACAGCCCCGTTGTGATCGTTTTTTTCATTTTTTGCTTCCTCCCGCACATGAAAAAGAATTGCGTCATCCTCCTCATTATGTGCAGGGCGGGAAAAAATAAAGGCGGATATGCCTGTCAATGCCGCAGCTTTTTTCCAAAAGCCGACACGGCGGGCATATCCGCACATTGGGAATATTTGGTCCGCAGACGGATTACTTTTCGAATTCCTTGAGTTCGAGATAGGCTTCGTCAACGATGTTTTCAATATAGTAGAGCGCATCGTAGGCGATCTCGCCGGCGTTGTCGTCGTCGCGGAGCGGGCAGTCGATTTTCGCGTCTACGGAATAGTCCGTCTCGTCCACGACAAACTTCACGAACTTGTAATCGGTGTTGAGCTGGTTGACAGCCGCCAGGACCTTGTTGAGGTCGGCCTTGTCAAAGCTGATGACATACCAGGACCGCATGCTGACCACATCCAGATCCTCGTCGAAGAAAATCTTCACATCGATCTGCTTTTTGTTGTCGCCGTGGACGCTGATGTTGACCTGCTCGTCCTTGTCCTCGTCAATACCGACGACCGTGTACTTGCACTTTTCCCGGTCCAGGACCTTCAGGAAGGCTTTGGTGGTGGGATACTCCGCGCTGACGGCGAAGGCGGTAACGCTCAGGCTCAGGAAGATGCAGAGGACCAGGAGGAATGCGAGAAGCTTTTTGCCTGTTTTCATGTTGTTATCTCCTTTTTTCCGGCGCGGTGCGCCGTTTTTCGCTTTTTCGGGAAACGGTTTACTTGTCGATCACGTGTACGTTGACATGCTCGTAGCTCATGGCCACGCCCTTGGCCGCAAAGCTCTCGCGCACATTTTCATTGAGGTCGAAGTGCACGTCCCAGTAGTCGGCGTTTTTGCACCAGACACGCACGATGTACTCCACAACGCTGCCCTTGTAGGCGCCCAGGCGCACGAAGGGCGCGGGGTCGGAGAGGATGCGGCTGTCCTTGCCGATGGCGTCCAGGATGGCTTCCTTGGCCTGCTCGGTGGGCACGTCGTAGGAGGTGCAGAAGCTCATGTCCACGCGCCGCAGCGGCTCTCGGCTGTAGTTCTTGACGGTGGCGCCGGTCAGATCGCTGTTGGGGACGACGGTGGAGATGTTGTCCAGGGTGTTGATGGTGGTGTTGAAGAAGCCGATGTTTTTGACCACGCCGACCTTGTCGCCCGCCTCGATGAAGTCACCCTCCTTGAAGGGCTTGTTGATCAGCAGCATGATGCCGGAGAAGAAGTTGCCCAGCAGCCCCTGCACCGACATGGACAGAGCCAGGCCGACGACGCTCAGCAGGGCGACCAGTGAGGTGGCGTTGATGCCGAAGGCGCCGGCCACGATGATGATGGTGACCGCCCAGAGGATGATCGTGACGGCCTTGGTGATGAGGTTCTTGACCGGCACGTCCAGTTTGCTGGCCTTGCCCAGCGCCTTGGCCACCACCGCCTTGACGATGCGGATGGCGATGAAGCAGACGACGAGGGTCAGCAGGCCGGAGAGTACCGTGTCCACTGCGAGGTTGCCGGTGAGGGATTTGATGTTGTCGAGACCTTGTGTCATAGGAATACCTCCTTATATGATTCTTGTTTTTCTATCGTTTGCTGCCGAGCCAGCCCTCCAGGATCAGGCTGGCGGCGACTGCGTCCACGGTTTTGCGGTGCTGCTTTTCCCGTTTGCCGCCGGCGTGCAGGATGGCGTGGGCCTCGATGCTGCTGCGCCGCTCATCCCAGAGGATGACGGGCAGGCCGCTCGCCTGCATCAGCAGCTCCCGAAAGGCGCGGCTCTTTTCGGCCCGCGGCCCCTCTGTGCCGTCCATGTTCTTCGGCAGGCCCAGCACCAGGGTGTCCACCCCCCGCGCCTTTGCCTCTTCGGCGATGCGCGCCGCGGCGCGCTCCATGTCCCACTCCTCCAGGGTCCAGGCCTCGCCCGCCAGGATCCCCAGGGGATCGGACACCGCCAGGCCGATGCGCCTGTCGCCGTAATCGATCGCCATCGCGCGCATATCAATCACCTTCCTTATCGGCACCCTCTCCGAGGGAGCTGTCCCGGTGCGCACACCGGGACTGAGGGAGTCAAGGTACGACCTTGCCAGCGTTTCAGTACCGCTCGAAGCAGGCACGGATCTCGCCCACGGAATAGAGGGAGCCCACCGCGCACACGACACTGTCTTCGTCCGAGCGATTCAGAGCCTCGGTCACACCGTCGCGGATGCTGTCACAGACCGTGACCGGTTTTCCGTACCGTGCCAGGTACTCCGCCAGCTCCGCGGCCGGGAGGGCCCGGTGGCTCGCCGGGGTGATGCAGAGATACTCGTCCGCGGCCTCGTCCAGAATCGCCGTCAGGCCCGCATAATCCTTGTCCCGCAGGATGCCCAGCAGCAGGATGCGCCGCTTGTCCGGGAAATAGTGCAGGAGATTGTCCCGCACGGTCTCGGCGCACTGGGGGTTGTGCCCGCCGTCCACCACAAAGAGCGGCTCGTCCGACAAAAGCTCGAAGCGGCCGGGCCAGTTGACGGCGTAGAGGCCGTGCTCCACGTCGGTCTGCTCCAGCTTCCAGCCCTTCTCCCTCAGCACCTCCGCCAGCTCCAGCACCACCGCGGCGTTTTTGAGCTGGTGCGCGCCCAACAGCGGCAGGGCGTAGGGCTGGCCCCGGTAGGTGAAGCTCTGGCCGAAGACGGAGTCAAACTCGCTGACGATCTGTGAAAAGTCCGCGATGTGAAGCCTTGCGCCCTCCTCTTCGCAGCGGCGGCGGATGACCTCCGTCACGCTCTCCGACTGCTGGAAGAGCACCACGTCCGTGCCCGGCTTGATGATGCCCGCCTTCTCGAAGGCGATCTGCTCCACCGTGTCCCCCAGCACCGCCGTGTGGTCCAGGCCGATGTTCATGATGACCGCGGCCTCGGGGGCGGCGATGATGTTGGTGGCGTCGAAGCGGCCGCCGAGACCCACCTCCAGCACCACGACGTCGCAGTTTTCCTGCGCAAACCACAAAAGGGCCGCCGCCGTCATCAGCTCAAACTCCGTGGGGTGGTCCTCCATGGCTTCGGCCGAGGGTTTGACGCGGGTGACGATCTCCGCCAGGACCTCGTCGTCGATCTGGCGGCCGTTGATCTGCATGCGCTCGTTGAAGCGATAGAGATAGGGCGAGGTGTACAGCCCCGTCTTATAGCCCGCTGCCTTGAGGATCGAGGCGGTCATGGCGGCGCAGCTGCCCTTGCCGTTGGTGCCGGCGATGTGGACAAAGCGCAGCTTGTCCTGGGGATTGCCCAGGGCCTCCAGCAGGGCGCGGATGCGCGTAAGGCCCGGCTTGGAGCCGAAAAATTCCACCCCGCTGATATAAGCGAGGGCTTCTTTATAATCCATGCTTTTGTTCTCCTTTGTCTTGCGCCTTCATTCTAGCATCTTTCCGCCTCCGCCGCAAGAGCGAAGCGGCGGCCCGGGAGAAAAAGAGAGGGGCGCCTGTCCGCAAAAACAAAGATCCGTGCAGTTGCCTGCACGGACCTTCGTTTGGGAGAAAAGAGAGGATTTATAGGAGAAGAGAAGTATCAGATTCAATTGCCCGGCTTATTCGGGCTTTTCCTCGTCGAGGACGACGGTGACGGTGCGGGCCTCGTCGGCGCGGTAGATCTCGATGTCCACGCTGTCCCCGGCGCGGTGGCGGCGGATCACGGAGCGCAGCTCGTCATAGCTTGTGACCTCGGTGCCGTCGATGGTGGTGATGATGTCGCCGGCCTCGATGCCGGCCTTTGCGGCGCAGCTGCCGGGGGTGACGTCGTCGATGTATACGCCCATGGGCCAGCCGTAATACTGGGCGTACATCTCGTTGTAGTTGCGGTTGACGGTCACGCCCAGATGGGCCTTGCCGGTGACATAGCCGGTGGTCAGCAGATCGTGGGCGATGACGCGGGCGTCGTTGACGGGAATGGCGAAGCCGATGCCGTCGATGCCGGTGGAGGCGGGCTTGGCGGTGACGATGCCCACCACCTGGCCCTGGTCGTTATACACGGGGCCGCCGGAGTTGCCGGAGTTGATGGGGGCGTCCACCTGGAACATGGTCACGCCCGCGGGGCTGGTCTCGGTGCGGATCAGCCGGTCCTTGGCACTGACGCGGCCGGAGGTCATGGAGAAGTCCAGCTCGCC
>JAILNC010000099.1 GCA_024691985.1 Oscillospiraceae bacterium
AGAGCAGATCCTGAGAAAATTTGGGTTCTGATAAAGGCACTTTTTCGCAGATGTACTTTGTGTACCTCAAGAAAAAGTGACGAAATCAGAGCGCAAATTTTCCAGGAGATGCCGAAGGCGGATTGTGCGGTGTTGCCTTTGTGTCAAAGCTATCACAAACGTCGCGCCTTTGCAAGTTTTTCACAGACGGGGCGGCGGGGTTTTGTCATTATTGACCATGAATTCCGGCAAAGACCGGCTCTTTCTAAATCACTTTGACGATTTAAAGAAAAACACTTGCGCAGCGTTTTTCGAAATGGTATATTGTTTTCAATCTTCTTAATAGAATACCTCTGACGCCGTCAGGATCGCCCGGCGAGACCGACGGTCGAGGAACTCTGGAGAAGCCCCTTTCCGCAGGCGGAGGGGGGTGCCGAAGGTGCAAGGCCGCAAGGCCGAATCTCTCAGGCAAAAGGACAGAGCGTTTGCCCCCTCCCGGGAGGCGAATGGCTTTTCCCCGAGGCGCTGAGCGATCAGCGCGTTTTTTGTTTGGACAGGAGAAAAGAAAAGGAGGAAAAACTATGACACTCAGTAATTTCATCTCCACGATCGACGACATCGCATGGGGGCCTGTAATGCTCCTGCTGCTGGTGGGCACCGGCTTCTATCTCAGCTTCCGGATGGGCTTCCTGCAGTTCAGCCGCATCCCCTACTGGTGGAAGAATACCGCCGGCAAGCTCTTTGACAAGCACCAGGCCGGTGCGGGCGAGGTGACGCCCTTCCAGGCGCTGACCACCGCCCTCGCCGCTACCGTCGGCACCGGCAATATCGCCGGCGTCACCGGCGCGATCTTCATCGGCGGCCCCGGCGCCGTCTTCTGGATGTGGGTCGCCGCCCTCGTGGGCATGATGACCAAGTACTCCGAGGTGCTGCTCGCCGTCAAATACCGCGAGCGCAACGCCAAGGGCGACTGGGTCGGCGGTCCGATGTACTACATCAAGAACGGCCTCGGCAAGAACTGGGCATGGCTCGGCAGCGTCTTCGCCGCGCTGGCCGCCCTCGCCGCCTTCGGCATCGGCAACGCCACCCAGGTGCAGTCCATCGCCGACGCGATCAACAACGCCATCGACAGCTTCACGCCCAATGCCGCCTCCACCTTCTCCTTCCTCGGCAGCGACGTGCGCGTGAGCACCTTCATCGTCGGCTGCATCGTGGCGCTCTTCGTCGGCCTCGTCATCATCGGCGGCATCAAGCGCATCGGCCAGGTCACCGAGAAGCTCGTCCCCTTCATGGCGGTCGTCTACATCGTCGCCGCGCTCATCGTCATCTTCGCCAACATCACCCACATCGGCAAGGTCTTCGCGCTGATCTTTGAGGGCGCCTTCAATCCCACCGCCGCTGTCGGCGGCGCCATCGGCATCACCATCATGACCAGCATGAAGAAGGGCGTCGGCCGCGGCTGCTTCTCCAACGAGGCCGGCCTTGGCTCCGCCCCCATCGCCCACGCCGCCACCTCCGAGACCGATCCGGTCAAGCAGGGTCTTTACGGCATCTTCGAGGTCTTCATGGACACCATCGTGATCTGCACGCTCACGAGCCTCACCGTCCTCTCCGCCTACTGCGCCGGCGGCATCGACATCATCTGGGGCGCCGGCGGCAACGGCTCCAACGTCGCGGCGGCCATGAGCTCGGTGCTCGGCGGCAAGCTCGGCGCCATCATCATCGCCGTGTGCCTGAGCCTCTTCGCCCTGTCTACGATCCTGAGCTGGTCGCTCTACGGCACGCGCTGCTGCGAGTACATCTTCGGCAGCAAGTCCGTCCGCGTGTACCAGATCCTCTTCATCTGCTTCATCATCATCGGCGCTACCATGAGCCTGGCCGACGCCTGGAACCTGGCCGACGCGCTCAACGGCTTCATGGCCATCCCGAACCTGATCGCCCTGCTGGCGCTGTCCGGCGTGACCATCAAGCTCACGAAGGAGCACCTGGATAAGTACGCGGGCAAGTAATCCCCCTCTGTAACGCAAGCCCGGTTTCCCATTCCGGGGAATCAAGAAACGAAGAGGCTGTAGCAAAAACCAGATTTTCCGTAAATAAACCCTCAATGCCGTAGGGGAGGGGCTTGCCCCTCCCGGCGGTACAACAAAATAATTTATAAATAAGAAGTACGGCGATCTCGCAAAAAATGCGAAGTCGCCGTACATTTTCTATACAACAAAGATAGTATCTGCGCGGGAGGGGCAAGCCCCTCCCCTACGGGTAATGCCGGGATTTGCGTATTTTGCTACAGCCCCTTCGCTTTATCAAGAGCGGCAGGCTGCGTCGTCATTCCAGCATGGCGCGCAGCTGCTCGACGGCGCGGCGCTCGAGGCGGGAGACCTGCACCTGCGAGACGTGCAGCACCCGGGCGCAGGCCTGCTGCGTCATGCCGTGGTAATAGCGCAGGGCGATGACCTGCTTCTCCCGCTCGGGCAGGCGCTCCATCGCCGCGCGCAGGGCGACATGCTCCACCATGCGCTCCTCCGCGCCGAAGTCGCCCAGCACCAGCTCGAGGGTGAAGCCGTCCTCCCCGCTCTCGCGCTGGATGCTGTCGGCCGGCCCCGTCGCCGTCTCGGCAAAGGCGATCTCCTCCGGGCTCAGCCCCGTCTCCGCCGCGAGCTCCGACATCTTTGGCTCGCGGCCGATGCGCTGCTCCAGGACAAGGCGCGCCTGGCGTATCCTGGCCGCCTGCTCCTTGACGCCGCGGCTGACCTTCACAACGCCGTCATCGCGCAGGAAGCGGCGGATCTCCCCGGAGATTTTCGGCACGGCGTAGGTGGAAAAGCGCGTGCCGTATGCCGTGTCAAAGCCCTCGATCGCCTTGAGGAAACCCACGCAGCCGAGCTGGTAGAGGTCGTCCGGCTCCACGCCGCGCCCGAAAAAGCGCCGCGCCACGCTCCAGATCAGGCCGGTGTTCTCCTCCACCAGGCGCTGCGACGCCTCGCGGTCGCCCTGCTGCGCGCGGCGGATGCGCTCGATCCAGTCCTCGCTCATGGGCGGGGCGCGCGGGGACTGATGAGCTTGCGCATGGTGACGCTCGTTCCCCTGTCGGGGGCGGAGCGCACATGCAGCCTGTCCATAAAGCTGCCCATGATGGTAAAGCCCATGCCGCTGCGCTCCTCCCCGCCGGAGGTGTAGAGCGGCGTCATCGCCTGCGCCACGTCCTCGATCCCGCGCCCCCAGTCGCGCACGACGATTTCCAACGTGCTGCCCTCGAGGATGCGCATGCGCATGCTGATCTTGCCGATACTGTTGGGATAGGCGTGGACGATGGCGTTGGTCACGGCCTCGGAGACCGCGGTGCGCAGGTCGCCGAGCTCTTCCATCGTCGGGTCGAGCTGCGCGGCAAAGGCGGCCGCCGCCGCGCGGGCAAAGGCCTCGTTGCTGCTCCGGCTGGGAAACTCCAGCTTTATGTAGTTTTCTTCCTTCATAGCTGCTCCTTATCTGCTCATGGCGATCGGTACAAGGCGGTCGATCCCCGCCGCGTCGATCACCCGCTGCGGCTGGCGCGCCGGATCCTCGATCCAGGCTCTGCCGCCGAGGATCTGCATGCGGCGGCTGACGCGGATGATGACGGCAATGCCGGAGGAATCCATAAAGCGCAAGCCCGCCAT
Source organism: Oscillospiraceae bacterium (assembly GCA_024691985.1). Taxonomy (GTDB): domain Bacteria; phylum Bacillota; class Clostridia; order Oscillospirales; family Oscillospiraceae; genus Limivicinus. The sequence continues at coordinate 3,633 of JAILNC010000099.1, forward strand.
GTTCAGCGCGCAGTCGCGCGGGAGATACTCGTCCAGCAGCTCGTCGATCCTGCGCATGGCAAGGCGCGCCTCGTGGTGATCCAGCTCCCCGCTCAGATAGAGCGTGAGCCGTCCGGCCTCAAAGCCCGTGCTGATTTCCATATCTGTCAGCTCCTTTTTCATTCTTTCTGTCATTTCGAGCCAGTGCCGTGGGTTACTGGTTCGCCATGACGGGTAATGGGGTAAAAAATAACACCGCACGGTCTGTGCGGTGTTATTGTACGCTATTCTGTTCGCGGATTCTGTCGGGTTCAGCCGAGATTTTCGAGGCTGATCTTCAGATTTTCGATCAGCGCCTCGAGCCTGGCCTTCTTCTCGCGCTCGACGTTGACGACGGCCTCGGGCGCGCGGGTGACAAAGTTCTGGTTTGCGAGCTTCGCGTTCTGGCCGGCAAGCTGTTTCTCGGCGTTTTGAAGCTCCTTCTGGATGCGGGCGCGCTCCTTCTCCAGGTCGACCAGCTCCGCCATGGGCATGAACATGCGGGCGTTATCGGTGACGACGGAGGCCATGCTCTCGGTGTCGGCAGGCGCCGCGCCGGTCACGCTGACCTCGCTCGCGTAGGCGAGCTTTTTAATGTAGCTGACGCCGGAGTCGAAGGCGGCCTTCCTGTCGGTGACGATGATGAGGTGCGCCTTGCGGGAGGGCGGCACGTTCATCTCGCTGCGGCGGGCGCGCACGGCCTTGATGGCGTTCATGACCATCTCGAAGTTCTCCTCGTCCTCGGGGAAGCTCAGCTCCTCGCGGTAGACCGGGTAGCGCTCGATCATCAGGGCCTCGCCCTCATGCGGCAGGGCCTGCCAGATCTCCTCCGTGATGAAGGGCGTGAAGGGGTGGATGAGCTTGAGGATCTCGGTCAGCACATACAGCAGGACCTTCTGGGCCGCGAGCTTCGACTCCTCATCCGTCCCGTTGAGACGGGGCTTGGTCAGCTCGATATACCAGTCGCAGTAGCTGTCCCAGATAAAGTCATAGATCTTGCCCGCGGCAACGCCGAGCTCGAAGCTGTCCATGTTGTCGATGACTTCTTTGGTAAGATCATTGAGCTTGGACAGGATCCATCTGTCCTCGACCCAGAGCTTGTCGGGCAGCTCGTTTTTGTCGATTGTGAGGTTCATCATCACGAAGCGCGACGCGTTCCAGAGCTTGTTGCAGAAGTTGCGCATGGCCTCGCACTTTTCCACATAGAAGCGCATGTCGTTGCCGGGCGAGTTGCCGGTGATGAGGTTGAAACGCAGAGCGTCGGCGCCGTACTGGTCGATCATGTCCAACGGGTCGATGCCGTTGCCGAGGGACTTGGACATCTTGCGTCCGTACTGATCGCGCACGAGGCCGTGGATGAAGACGGTCTTGAAGGGCTCCTCCCCCATCTGCTCCATGCCGGAGAAGATCATGCGGGCAACCCAGAAGAATATGATGTCATAGCCGGTGACCATGACGGTCGTCGGGTACCAGTAGTTGAGATCGTCCGTCCTCTCGGGCCAGCCCATCGTGGAGAAGGGCCAGAGCGCGGAGGAGAACCAGGTGTCCAGCACGTCCTCGTCGCGGTGGATGTTTTTGCTGTGGCAGGCCTCGCACTCACAGGCGTCCGTCCGCGAGACCGTGATGTGGCCGCAGTCGTCGCAGTACCAGGCCGGGATCTGGTGGCCCCACCACAGCTGGCGGGAGATGCACCAGTCGTGCACGTTCTCCATCCAGTTGAGATAGGTCTTGGTAAAGCGCTCGGGCACGAACTTGATGCGCCCGTCCTTGACCACGTCGATGGCAGCCACGGCCAGCGGTTTCATTTTCACGAACCACTGGGGGCTGGTCAGAGGCTCGACCGTCGTGCCGCAGCGGTAGCAGCAGCCCACGTTGTGGCTGTACGGCTCGACCTTGACGATATAGCCCTGCTCCTCCAGATCGGCGACGATAGCCTTGCGGCACTCGTAGCGGTCCATGCCGTCGTACTTGCCGCCGTTGATGATCTTCGCGTCCTCGTCGATGCACTGCACCTGCTCGAGATTGTGGCGCAGGCCGACCTCATAGTCGTTCGGGTCGTGGCAGGGCGTCATCTTCACGGCGCCGGTGCCGAAGCCGAGCTCGACATAGTCGTCGGCCACGATGGGCAGCTTCCTGCCGACCAGCGGGAGGATGGCGTTCTTGCCGACGAGGTGCGTATAGCGCTCATCCGCGGGGTTGACCGCGACGCCGGTGTCGCCCAGCATGGTCTCGGGCCGCGTGGTGGCGATGATGAACTCCTCGTCCGAATCCTCGATCGGATAGCGGATATACCAGAAGGAGCCGGGGATGTCCTTGTACTCGACCTCCGCGTCAGACAGGGCGGTGCGGCAGTTGGGGCACCAGTTGATGATGCGGCTGCCCTTGTAGATCAGGCCCTTGTCATAGAGGTCGCAGAAGGTCTCACGCACGGAGCGGGCGCAGACCTCGTCCATCGTGAAGCGGCTGCGGCTCCAGTCGCAGGAGGAGCCCATGAACTTCTGCTGCTCGACGATGCGGTCGCCGTACTGCTGCTTCCATGCCCAGACGCGGTCGAGAAACTTGTCGCGGCCGAGGTCGTAGCGGGTCTTGCCCTCTTCCTTGCGCAGCACCTCCTCCACCTTGATCTGTGTGGCGATGCCCGCGTGGTCGACGCCGGGCAGCCACAGCGTCGGATAGCCCTGCATGCGCTTGTAGCGGGTCAGGATATCCTGCAGCGTGGCGTCGAGGGCGTGGCCCATGTGGAGCTGGCCCGTCACGTTCGGGGGCGGCATGACGATGGAAAAGTGCTCCCTGCCCTGTTCGATCTTCCCCTCGAAGTATCCGCCCTTCTCCCACATTTCATAGATCTTGCCCTCGACCTGTTTGGGATCATAGGTCTTTGAAAGCTCTTTCATACTTTATCTCCTCTCCTCCGATAGAAAACGCCCTGAAGCATACAGCTTCAGGGCGATAAAATACCGCGGTACCACCTGAATTCCGCGCACGGCGCGGCACTCTTGAGCCCGATAACGGGGGCTGTCCGCCCGGACTACGCAGCCTGCGCCTTCACCCGGAGCGCTCGGGGCCGACCTTCTGCGGGGCGTCACGGAAGCTTTCACCGACCGCTTCCTCTCTGTGAGACGCTGAGCGCATACTCCTGCCCGTCATTGCAACGGAGAGATTTTACAACAGCCGTCCCGCTTTGTCAAGACAGACAAGAGAAAAAGCCGGTTTTCCCGGCTTTTTCTCAGAAATTTGTGACAAGCTCCTCAGGCCAGCATGTCCTTGAGGTTGTCAACGCTCTGCACGCCCACGCGGGTGGCCGTGACCTTGCCGTCCTTCATGACGACGAGCGTCGGGATGCTCAGTATGCGGAAGCGTCTGGCGAGATTCGGCTCCTCGTCGACGTCGACCTTGCAGATCTTCACGCTGCCGCCGAGCTCTTCGTCCAGCTGCTCAAGAATGGGGGCCTGCATCCGGCAGGGCCCGCACCAGGTCGCCCAGAAGTCGATCAAAACCGTGCCTTCGTTGACGGTGGATTCGAAATTGCCTTGAGTAAGATGTGCAATCGCCATGTGAAACACTCCTTTTTCTTTGATTCTGTCGATAATCTACCATGTTTTTGTTGAAAAGACAAGTCCCATCGTTTATAATGCAAGAGCTTACTGCAAAGACCGCCCGCGCCGACGGGCGGCGGAATGGAGAAAGAGATGGAAGACAACGCCAGAAATTTCATTGACGCTTTTATACAGGAGGATCTCGCCCCCGGCGGACAGTTCGAGGGGATGACGGTGCACACCCGCTTCCCGCCCGAGCCGAACGGCTATCTGCACATCGGCCACTGCAAGGCGCTGACGATCGACTTCGGCACGGCCGAGCATTTCGGAGGCCTGTGCAACCTGCGCATGGACGACACCAATCCCGCCAAGGAGGACACCGAGTTCGTCGACGCCATCCAGGAGGACATCCACTGGCTCGGCTTCGACTGGGGCGACCGCTTCTACTACGGCTCGGACTATTTTGAAAAGACCTACGAGCTTGCGATCGAGCTGATCAAAAAGGGTCTGGCCTATGTGTGCGAGCTTACGCCCGAGCAGTTTCGCGAGTACCGCGGCGATACCACCCGCCCGGCCGTCAGCCCCTGGCGCGACCGCCCGATCGAGGAGAACCTCGAGCTCTTCGAGCGCATGAAGAACGGCGAGTTTGCCGAGGGGCAGTATACCCTGCGCGCGAAGATCGATCTGGCCAGCGGCAACTTCAACATGCGCGACCCCGTGCTCTACCGCATCCGCTATATCGAGCACCACCGTCAGGGCACGAAATGGTGCATCTATCCGATGTACGATTTCGCCCACCCGATCCAGGACGCGCTCGAGGGCATCACGCACTCGCTCTGCTCGCTCGAGTATGAGGCGCACCGCCCGCTCTACGACTGGGTCGTCAACAATGTAAGCATCCCATACCACAAGCCCCGCCAGATCGAGTTTGCCCGTCTCGGCATCAATTATACGGTCATGTCCAAACGCAAGCTCCGCAAGCTGGTGGAGGAGGGCTACGTCGCCGGCTGGGACGATCCGCGCATGCCCACGCTCTGCGGTCTGCGCCGCCGCGGCTACACCTCCGCCTCGATCCGCACCTTCTGCGAGAGGATCGGCGTTTCCAAGGTGGACTCCACGGTCGACTGGGCCCTTTTGGAGAGCTGCCTGCGCGACGATCTCAACGCCAACGCCCGCCGCGTGATGGCGGTGCTGCGCCCGGTAAAGCTCACCGTCACCAACTACCCCGAGGGGCAGACGGAGCTGCTCGAGGTTGAGAACAATCCCCTCAAGCCCGAGGACGGTACCCGGCAGGTCAGCTTCTCGCGCCATCTCTGGGTGGAGATGGAAGACTTTATGGAGGTCCCCGCGCCGAAGTACAAGCGCCTCTATCCCGGCAATGAGGTCCGGCTCAAGGGCGCCTATCTCGTTACCTGCACCGGCTGCGTCAAGGACGCCGACGGCCGCGTGAGCGAGATCCTCTGCACCTACGACCCCGACAGCCGCGGCGGCGATCCCGCCGACGGGCGCAAGGTCAAGGGTGCCACGATCCACTGGGTCAACGCGGCCGATGCCGCCGACGCCGAAGTGCGCATCTACGACTACCTCTTTGCCGATCCCGAGCCCGACGGCCCCGACAAGGACTTTCTGGACAATCTCAATCCCGAGAGTCTGACGGTGCTGACCGGCTGCAAGGTCGAGGCCTGTCTGGCGCAGATCCCGATGCCCGAGCATGGGAAAAACGCCGAAAGCTTCCAGTTCATGCGGCAGGGCTACTTCTGTCTGGACAACCGCGACGCCGCGCCCGGACATCTGGTCTTCAACCGCGCCGTCGCCCTCAAGGACAGCTTCCGGAAATAAACACGCAAAAAAACGCTTCGGCTGAGACTGCACTCCGCCGAAGCGTTTTCATTTTTCACGCCCAGGTCCCGTTTCGGAAGACAGGCTCCCGACTCCCGTCCGGTCGGATGCCGTCGATGGACAGATCCTCGCTGCCGATCATGAAATCGACGTGGATGATCGAGTCGTTGATGCCGCGCTCCTTCGCCTCGGCGGTGGTCAAGGCATCTCCGTCCGGCAGGACCTCCTTGAAGCCCGCGCCGAGGGCGCAGTGGCAGCAGGCGTTCTCGTCGAAAAGCGTCTCGTAAAACAGCAGACCGCTGCGGTTGATCGGGCTCTCCTTCGGTACCAGCGCCACCTCGCCGAGCATAGCGGCGCAATCATCCATCCCGATGATCTTTTCCAGCAGCTCCTGCCCGCGCGCGGCGCTGCAGGACACGGCCCGCCCTCCGGCAAAGCGGATGGAGAAGCCCTCGATGAGCTGGCTGTTCCAGCACAGGGGCTTTGTCGCGACAAGTTTTCCCTCGCAGCGCCCGGCCTGGGGCGAGGTGAAGATCTCCTCCGTCGGCATGTTGGGGATATAGCGCGCGCCGTTTTCCGCATTGACCGAGGCCGCGCCCTCCCAGCTCGCGTCCGGGATGAGCCAAACGGTGAAGTCCGTGCCGTTTGCGCTTTCATAGTGCAGCGCCTCGAAGCCCTGTGCGTTGAGCCACGTGGCCTTTTCTTCGACAAACTCCGTGTGCGCTCTCCACTCGGCGACGGGATCGTTGTCCTCCGTGACGCGCACGGCCCGCAAAACCGCGTCCCAGAGCGCGGCGAGCGCTTCTTCGCCCGTCTTCTCGGGGAAGCATTTCTTCGCCCACTTTTCGCCGGGCGCCGCAGCGATCAGCCACTGATGCCTGCCGTCGATCGCGTCGCGGTACGGCTTGAGCACCCTTCTGCGCGCGGCGGTCACGCTCGAGAGCTTGTCCGGATCGATGCCCGCCATGGCGTCGGGGTCGTCCGAAACAAGGAAGATCCTGCACGGCAGGTCCTCGGTCATCTGCCGGGCCTTCTCCTCCTCCCAGGGGAGGACCCTGCCCAACTCCTCCCGCTCCGCATAGAGGAAGTCGAGCCTCGTCATCGCGTCTGACTCCCAGACGAGATTGACCTTTCCCGCGCCCGCCCTGTAGCAGGCCTCCGTCACCAGAGCCGCAAACTCGTGCTGCTCCACGTTGGCCGCGAGCTGCACGATCTGGCCGGGCTGTACGTTCGCGCCGACCCGCACGAGCAGCTCCGCGTATTTTTCCAAAAGCTTTCTATCCGGGAACATTTTTCATCGCCTCTCTTCCCGGGCATCATACACCCGTTTATGCGCAAACGCAAGCCGTCTTGTTGACTCAAAGCCCGGGCGCTGATATACTGTAATTTGCTGGATTCCAGCCGCTTACACATTGTTTGGATCGGAGGCCGCTATGGACGACGCGTTCATTCAGTTCGAGCATGTCAAAAAGATATATCGCTCCGGCGAGGTCGAGGTCGCCGCGCTGCACGACGTGAGCTTTTCCATCGAGAAGGGAGAGCTCTGCGTCATCGTGGGCGAATCCGGTGCGGGCAAGACGACGCTTCTGAACATCCTCGGCGGCATGGACTCCCTTACGGAGGGGAAGGTCCTGGTCGGCGGCGAGGATATTTCGGCCTATGACAAGCGCCGGCTGACTGCTTTCCGGCGCTCGGAGGTCGGCTTCGTGTTCCAGTTCTACAACCTCATCCCGAACCTGACGGCGCTGGAAAACGTCGAGATCGCGGCAAAGCTCTGTCGGGATGCGCTGAATGTTTCGGAGGTGCTGGACGAGGTCGGGCTGCATGACCGCTCGAAGAATTTCCCGGCCCAGCTCTCCGGCGGCGAGCAGCAGCGCGTCGCCATCGCCCGCGCCCTCGCGAAGAATCCGAAGCTCCTCCTCTGCGACGAGCCCACCGGCGCCCTGGACTATCTGACCGGCAAATCCATCCTCAAGCTGCTGCAGGACAGCTGCCGCAAGAGCGGGACGACCGTCATCATCATCACGCACAACAAGGCGCTGTGCGCGATGGCGGACCGGGTCATCCGCGTCAAGAGCGGCACCGTCGTCTCCGTGGAGACAAATGCGCACCCCACTCCCGTGGAAGAGATCGAGTGGTGAGCGTATGAACCGCTGCACGTGGAGGGTGCTGCTGCGCGGCATTGGGAAGAGCTTCGGACGGTATCTGGCGATCCTGTCGATCGTCGCGCTCGGCGTCGGCTTTTTTGCCGGTCTGAAAAGCTCTTATCCCGCCATGCGGCAGACAGCCGGAGAATACTGGGACAGCCGCGTGTTTTCGGACTTTACGCTGCTGTCGACGCTCGGCTTCACCGAGGACGACGTGACGGCGCTCTCAGGGCGCTGGGACGATCTGCGCGCCGCGGAGGGCGGATACTTCACGGACGCCTATCTCTCGCTCGACGGGATACGCGGCGTCTACCATATCATGAGTCTGCCGGAGAAGGTCGATTTGCCAGCCCTGACGCAGGGCCGGCTGCCCCTTCACCGGGGCGAATGTCTGGCCGATGCGCGCGCCTTTTCCGAGGCCGATCTAGGCAAAACGCTCATACTCGAGCCCGACAACGATGAGGATACGCTGGACATGCTGCCCGGCGGACGCTATACGATCGTGGGTCTCGCCCGCTCGCCACGCTATATCAGCGAGCAGCGGGGCGACACGACGTTGGGCTCCGGGCTGATCGACGGCTTTGTTTTCGTACCCGCCTCGGCCTTCGATTCCGAGGCCTTTCACGAGCTCCGTCTGAGCTTTCGCCTGCCCGGGCCTCTGTATTCCGACGCCTACACGGCCGCGCGCGACCGTCTGGAGGAGGAGGTCAAGAGCGCCCTGCAGGAGCGCGGCAATCTGCGGTACCGCAAGCTGCGTGCCGAGGCCGACGAGGAGCTGGCGGACGCCAGAAAAGAGCTTGACGACGCTTGGAAGGAGTATAACGACGCCGCGGCCGAGGCCGAGGAGAAGCTTGCCGACGCGCTGAAAAAGCTGGATGACGCCGAGGCGGAGCTGCGTGCGAACGAGCAGGAGCTGGCCGACAGCCGTATGGAGTTGGAGGCTTCGATGCGGGATCTCCCGGCCAACCGCGCGGAGATCGCCTCCCAGCGCGCCGATCTGGAAGCCCAGGCCGCCAAGCTGGATGCTCAGAAGCAGGCTGCACTTTCCGAAGCGCGTACACAGATCGCGCAGTATGGGCTGAGTGGTGAGATGGCGGCAGCAGCCCTTGCGCAGGCTGAAGCGAAGATCGAAGAAGATCTTGCGCCTTATCGTCAGCAGATTGCCGCCGGACGCGCGGCGCTGGACGAGGGCGAGCAGCAGCTGAACAACCTCGAAGCAAACTATCCTTTCCTGATGGCGAAAATCGACTACTCCTACGGTCTGATCACCAACGGCTGGTATGAGCTTGCCGAGGGCCGCTACGAATATGAGGACGAAAAAGCCAAAGCGGAGAAGGAGCTTGCTGACGCCGGACGGGAGCTGCTCGACGGCGAGGCGGAATACGCCGACGCCGTGGCGGAAGCGGAAGAGGCGCTGGAGCTCGACCTGTATACGCTGGACCGGGAGAGCAATATCGGCTACGTCACCTTTGACAGCGACACGCGCATCATCGACGCGCTGGCCAATGTCTTTCCGATCTTCTTCGTGCTTGTGGCGGCGCTGATCTGCATCACGACGATGACGCGCATGGTCACGGAGGAACGCACCCAGATCGGCACGATGAAGGCGCTCGGCTATTCCTCCGCCGCCATCATGAGCAAATACCTGCTCTATTCCGGCTCGGCCGCCCTGCTCGGCTGCGTCTTCGGTTATTTTCTCGGCAGCATGGTCATTCCCTATCTGGTCTGGATCGCCTACGGGATCATCTATGACTATGCGGTACTGAACTACTATTTCAGCCTCCGGCTTTTCCTGTGGTCGCTCGTCGTCGCCGTCTCCATGACGGTCCTGGTCACCTGGCTTGCCTGCCGCCAGCAGCTGCGCGAGAAACCGGCGGAGCTGATCCGCCCCAAGGCCCCGAAGCCCGGGCGGCGCATCCTGCCGGAATACCTCGGCCCCCTGTGGCGCGCCCTCCCCTTCCTGTACAAGGTCAGCCTGCGCAACGCCTTCCGCTATCCGCTTCGGGTGCTGATGATGCTGCTCGGCATCGGCGGCTGCACGGCGCTGCTGGTCGCGGGCTTCGGCGTCAAGGACTCGATCTCCGACCTGTCCGCCTATCAGTACAATGACATCGCCGTCTATCAGCTCTCCGTCAATCTCGACACGGACGAGTTCGCCGACGACGCCGCGGCCGGGAAGTTATGGGAAAACGAGGCCGCCCTCTGCGCCATGACCTGGCAGGAGCCCGTCACGCTCCGGCACGGGGAGCTGAAAAAATCGACGCATGCGGTCGCCTGCGCGCCCGGCGCGCTGGATGGATTGATCAACCTGTTTTCGGACGCGGGGCCGCTCCCCTTCCCCGGCGAGGGCGAGGCCATTATCACCGAAAAGCTCGCCGATCTTCTGTCGCTTCGCGTGGGCGAAATGCTCAGCCTGGAGCTCGACTCCGGCGAGATCCTGACGCTGCGTGTCAGCGGGATCTGCAAGAACTACCTGCGCCATTACATCTATCTCAACGACGCCTCCCTGCCGCAGCTGCGGCACAACACAGCGCTTCTGCGTCTGAAGGAGGGTGCGGACGTCAGCCGCTTTGCCGCCCATCTGCGCGGCGAAGACGGGATCAGCTATGTGACGCTGACCTCGCAGGAGCGGGACAGCTTCGAGCAGTCCATGGCGAGTCTCGATATGATGATCCTGCTGCTGATCGTCTGCTCCGGCGCGCTGGCCTTCATCACGCTCTACAACCTGACCAACATCAACATCATGGAGCGTACGCGGGAGATCGCGACCGTCAAGGTCCTCGGCTTCTATCTGCCGGAGACAGCCACGTATGTTCTGCGTGAAAACCGCCTGCTCGCGGTGCTCGGCGCCCTCTTCGGCATGCTGCTCGGAAAGGGTCTGCACCGCCTGGTGATCGAATCCGTCGTTGTGGACAACATGACCTATGAGATCCGCATCCTCCCGATGAGCTACCTGCTCTCCTTCGGCGTCACCCTGGCCTTTACGCTATTCACCAATCTGATCATGCACCGCAGACTGGACAGAGTCCCCATGGCCGAGTCCCTCAAATCCGTCGAATAGAACAGATACACGGCCCGTCCGATTCCCGGATAGGCCGTGTATCTGTTCTATTCTTTCCAGTCTGCCAAAAGCCTCGACGCGAGGCCGCCGGGGCGTACGGTTTTTCGCGCTTCGTCAAGCGGGAACCAGCGCCAGGAGTCCACTTCCCAATTGGGCTGCGGCTCCGTCTCCTCCACAGTCACCGCGAAGTTCAGCATCAGCGTTTCCGAGGGCTCATAGTAGTGGCTGCAGAGATACCGAACGGAGAGCGGGATCATGCCCAGCTCCTCGTTCAGCTCGCGCCGGACGGCGTGCTCGGCGTTTTCCCCCTTGTCCACATAGCCCGCAGGCAGGATGAAATGCGGTTTTCCGTACTGGGTGATCAGCAGGACGTGCGTTCTTTCCGGATTCATCACCAGTATGCTCACCGCGGTGCTGAACACCGGGAAACGATAATCGCCGCAGCTCTCGCAGTACGGGACCGCTCCGTCTGTCGGGTGCTCTTTATATGTCAGACGCGCACCACAGCGCATGCAGTAATTCATCTCCATAGCGTACGCCCCTTTTGTATGATGGTTTGACGAAAGCCTGTTTTCAGTAAAGCACATTCCGCCGCAGAGCGCAAGCCGGCTTGTCAAAAAAGTCCGCTTTGGACTTTTTGACTGCGCTTTTCCGCCGTGCATTTTGCTTCAGGGCAAATGCGATTATCCGGAAAGCCTGATAAATCAGGTTTTCCGGACGGCGGTTTATCGAACTCGAGGCGGGCCTTGCCCCCTCGAGCTCCCCTGCTGCACCGTCATCGGGCATGGCAACATGGTTTTGGCAGTTTTGCAGGCCTCATTCGCAGCGCTTGACCGCAGCGAGGAAGCGTGCTATATTCTTTTCAATAAAATTGATGAAAGGCGGCAGAGGAAATGTTTGAAAAGCGTGTGGATATTTTCAAAAAACGCGACAGGGAGACCTGGCTCCAGATCAAGAAGGCGCTGAAGGAGGGCGGGCTGAAGGGCTTCCACGCCGGGCACTATCTGCAGGAGACCGTCATGGGCGGCGGCTGCGGGGCGAAGCTCGATCCGCGCGACTTCGGCGGGCATGGCCGCATCGACCGCGATATCTACTATGTCGACGTCAAACAGAGCGACGAGGAGAAGGCGCGCGAGATCCTGCGGCAGAGCGGGATCGTCCCCGTCGTCGAGGAAAACGTGCTGCTCGACGCCGCTTTGCGCAAAAAACCGAAAGAGGATTTCATGTCCTGATAAACCTGCCGCGGCGTTAGCGCCGCGGTTTTTCTTTCTCTGAAAAGCTCGTTTTTTTCCCGGACTTTTCTAAAGATACTTTCAAAAATTAATACAGAAATTTAAATTTATCTATTGATTTTTTTGTGCCAATGTACTAATATGGCCCATGGGGATATGAACAAACTATGAATCCCCGGAAAAACATATTGGGAGGAATAATCAATGGTTAGCTTTCTCGTATGCCTGGCTATCCTGATCTGCGGTTACCTCTTCTATGGTAAGTTCGTGGACGGGATATTTAATCCCGATGACCGGGAGACCCCGGCTGTCGCGATTAACGACGGCGTCGACTATGTCGTGCTGCCGCAGTGGAAGCTGTTCATGATCCAGCTTCTGAACATCGCCGGCCTTGGCCCGATCTTCGGCGCCATCAGCGGCGCTCTCTGGGGCCCTGTGGTCTACCTGTGGATCACCTTCGGTACTGTCTTCGCCGGTGCTGTGCATGACTACTTCGCCGGCATGCTGTCCGAGCGCAATAACGGCGCCTCCATCTCCGAGGTCACCGGCATCTACCTCGGCCAGGTGATGAAGAACGTCATGCGTGTCTTCGCCGTCATCCTGCTGGTCATGGTCGGCACCGTGTTCGCCGTCGGCCCCGCCGGTCTGCTTGTCACCCTGTTCAACAAGGTCGGCGGCGTGACCGAGGGTATTCTGGCCAACAAGATCTTCTGGCTCGCCCTCATCATGATCTACTACTTCATCGCGACCTTCATCTCCGTGGACAAGGTCATCGGCAAGATCTACCCCCTGTTCGGCATCTGCCTGATCGTCATGGCCATCGGCGTCTGCTTCGGCACCCTGACCAGCGGCAAGCCCATGCCCGAGATCTTTGCCCACTTCGGCAATGAGCATCCCGACGGGACCCCGATCTGGTCCTTCATGTTCATCACGGTCGCCTGCGGCGCTATCTCCGGCTTCCATGCCACCCAGTCTCCTCTGATGGCCCGCTGCCTCAAGAGCGAGCGCCAGGGCCACTTCGTGTTCTACGGCGCCATGATCGCTGAAGGCATCATCGCTCTGATCTGGGCCTCCGCTGCCTGCACGCTTCTCGGCGGCGATCAGATCAAGGCTCTCGGCGGCGGCGGTGCCGGCACGGTCTTCGAGATCAGCACCATCACCATGAAGGGCATCGGCATGGTCCTGGCCATCCTCGGCGTTATCGCCTGCCCCATCACCTCCGGCGACACGGCCTTCCGTTCCGCCCGTCTGACCATTTCCGACTGGTTCAAGATCGACCAGGGCAAGTGGCAGAACCGTCTGGCGCTCTGCATCCCCGTGCTCGGCGTCGGCGCCATCCTCGGCTTCGGCAACGCTCTCGGCAAGATCGACTACAACGTGATCTGGCGTTACTTCTCCTGGTCCAACCAGACCCTCGCCATGATCGTGCTGTGGGCCGGCGCCATGTATCTTGCGCAGAACAAGCGCAACTACTGGATCTGCGCCGCTCCCGCGACCTTCATGAGCGCCGTCTCCTGCACCTACTTCTTTATGGCCGGCGAGTGCCTTGGCCTCATCCCCTTCTTCAAGAACAACAAGGCTGTCGGCTACCCGGTCGGCATCATCTTCGCCGCCGCCTGCCTGTTCATCTTCCTGCGCGCGGCCAAGAAGGCTACCGAGAAGGCTGCCAAGGTTGCCTGATGCGGCCCTTGCGCATCCGACCAATCTAACACAACGCAAAGGGCAGGAGCTTTTCTCCTGCCCTTTGCAGGCTTATCAGGAGGAACGTCATGGTTTTCGCTCCCCAACCCATCGGCAAAAAAACACTGGATGATCAGACGCTGAAAAGCGACAAGCAGAGCTGCCGCAAGTTCGGCCCCTGCGGGGTCGGACAGCTGGCGCTGTATCTTGGCGGACGCTTTTTCGACCGCCGCTATTACATTCCCTGGAAGGAAGTCAAGCGCATCTTCAAGCGCGTCGCCATGAGCAAGGGCGGCTTTTCCGGCAAGGGTGTGTTCGGCTCCATGGCCTTCCTCGTCGTTCAGTTCGACAATGAGGAGAAGGAATGTCCCTTCAAGTTCGAGGCCGACGTCGACCGTCTGCTCGCCTTTGTTGAGCAGGAACACCCCGATATCCCGACGCACAGCGTCAAGGCGCAGAACAAGCTCGCCAAGGCTGAAGCCGCCGAGGAGGCGCGTTATCTCAAGGAGCTCTCGCCGGACGCCGAAGCCGCGGTCGAGTCGCTCACGGCGGACCGCGACTTTCTCGAGCTGCACCCCTCTCTCTGCGACGCCTTGGCAAACACGGCGAAACAGAAGCGCGTCGTGGACAACATCTCCCCTGTCCACCGCACCGTCGGCGCCCTGCTCACCGTGCTCGGTCTCGCTGCCGTGCTCTTCGGCGTATACGGGCTGTTCGCTCACCTGTCGTACGCCATGTATTTCATCATCGGCGGCGGCGCGGCCTTCTTCACGGCGCTTTCGAGCAATACGGCGCCCAACAAGTGGAGCAGTAGAAAATACGCGCAGAAAAGCTGGGAAGCCTCCGTGGAGGCCATGCGCGGCTACCTCAAGGGCCGCCCCTCCTTCTTGATCCCGCCCCAGTACGCGCACCCCGTCGTGCTCACGCGCATGATCCGCGTCCTGCGCGAGGGCCGTGCGCAGACGGCTCCGGAGGCATTGGAGACCGTCAAGGAGGACCTGCGCGCGCTCAACTCCTCTGTCAGGGTCTCTCAGAAGGAGCATGACGAGGTCGTCGCGGTCAAGCCTCTGTTTCTGGTCTGCGATTACCGCGACGAGATCTGACGGGAAAGGAAACTGCCATGAACGAACTGTTTGAATTCCTGCAGAAGGAAGGGATAGACCCGGGCCTGCTGGACGGCGTGAAGGCCTTCCGCGAGAAGTACCCGACCGAGGCGGAAAACGCCGCCCGCGTCCCCGATCCCGAGTATTACTATTACGGCAAAAAGACCTGGGAGCTCGCGCTGGCCTCGATCCTCGCGGGCAAAAACCTGCTGCTCGCAGGCCCCAAGGCGACGGGCAAGAACGTGCTGAGCGAAAACCTCGGCGCGCTGTTCGGCCGCCCGGTCTGGAACGTCTCCTTCCACATCAATACCGACGCCAGCTATCTCGTCGGCACCGACACCTACGACGGCAGCCGCGTCAGCTTCCGCCCCGGCCCGATCTGGCTGTGCGCGGAAAAGGGCGGCTTCGGCATCCTGGACGAGATCAACATGGCCAAAAACGAGGCCCTGGCCGTCCTGCACGCCGCGCTGGACTTTCGCCGCAGTCTCGACGTGCCCGGCTATGAGAAGATCGACCTGCGGCCCGAGACCCGCTTTATCGCGACCATGAACTACGGCTACGCCGGCACGCGCGATCTCAACGAAGCTCTGACGAGCCGCTTTGCGGTGCTGGATATGCCCGTCATCTCCGAGGAGAATCTGCAGAAGCTGATCTCCCGCCGCTATCCCGGCATCCGACCCAAGATCCGCGACCAGCTCGTCAAGCTCTACGGCGAGCTTGAGCGCAAGGCCGAGAGCGCGGAGATCTCCGATTCCGCGCTGGACCTGCGCGGCCTGCTCGACGCCATCGCGCTCATGGAGCAAGGTCTCGTCTCCGGCGACGCGCTCGGGATGTGCATCGTCAACAAGAGCTTTGACACCTACGAGCGCGGCCTCATCCGCGACGTGATCGCCGCGCGCATCCCCGCCGACATGCAGCGCCGCGACGTCTTCGACGTATGATCAAGAAGCAGTATTCGGGCAGTGCGCGCCGGGCTCGGAACATCATCTGGAACGCCGCCGGGCGTTACGATTTTGACCCGCCGTTCATGGCCTTTTTTCCCAACGGCACGCCGGACAACTACTTCAATATGGTGGCCGGGCTCGTGGAAAAATGGCTCGACATGCAGCGGCTTTGGGACTTCTTTCTGAGCTACGAGGGCTCGCACCGCGCCGATGAATTCGACGATCTGCTCTGGTTGGGGCTGGAAAACTGCGTCTACGAGAAGGAGCTGCCCGAGCGCCCGATCATGGACGCGCTGCGCAAAGAGCGCGCCGAGCGCTTTTTCCGGGAGCAGCAGACCCTCTCCCGCCAGCAGATGGAATTCCAGAGCATGCCCGTCTATAACCAGCAGGAATACCGCTGGGCGACGGTCAGCGGCAGGCGCCCTCCCCTGCTCACGCCGCGCGAAAAACGCATTGCCGCCGCGCTGTGCTTCTCGGGCGAGCTGGATACCGACGGCGTGATCGTCGCCATGCGCAGCTTCCTCTCGACCTTTTTCCGCTACACCCCCGGCGAAACGGAGGATACGCGGCGCAGACCGACTTCGCTTGCGCGCCTGCTGCTCCGGCACGAGCATAAGCGCCGCGACAGGCTCCTGGTACGCTCCGGCACGGGCGAGGGAAACCATCCCAAGGCCGTGCAGCAGCGTCACGAGGGGCTCGGCCGTCACGTGGGGCCTACGGAGGAGGACGCCGAATACATACGGGCCGTCTTCGGCCGCAGCGTTCTGTCCGACCAGGAGACCAGGATTCTGGAAAACGAGCTCTGCGTCGGGATCGACGAGGGCTGCAGACTTTGGGTCACGAAGGGCGAGACCGACGAGACCGACGACCGCGACGCGCGCGAGGTACGTGAGAGCGCCGCGCGGCAGAGAGCGCGCAACGAGGCCTATCAGGCCGAGCACGCCGCCATGGTGCAGAGCACCGTTCGCGCCCTCTCCACCCGGATCGATACCATCTTTTCCTCCTATTTCAAGCATCTGCCGGAGCCAGCGCGCGCCGGACGCGTCCAGCCCGAGAAGGCATACCGCCTCCCGGTCCTGGACGACACGCGCGTCTTTCTCAAGGACGGCGAGGAGACGGAGCCGGAGATTTGTGTCGATCTGCTGCTGGACGCCTCGCAGTCGCGCATGCACTCGCAGGAGGTGCTCTCGGCCGAGGCCGCCATCATCGCCAAAAGCCTCGCGAAGGTCCACATCCCGGTGCGCGTCTGCGCCTTCCGCTCACTCCGCAGCTATACGGTGCTCGAAAAGCTCAAGGACTGGAACCAGAACGACTGCCGCGGGCTGTCCCGCTATTACGCGGGCGGCTGGAACCGCGACGCTCTCGCCGTCGAAACACTCGGCAGACTGGACGACGACGCTGTGATGCGCGGCAAACAGCGCATCCTGCTTGTTCTCACCGATGCCAGTCCCAACGATTCCACGCCCATCGCGGCGGCGGGCATGAATCTGCCGCGCGAGTATGAGGGCGCGGCGGCCGTGCAGGCTGCTCAGACGGCGGTGCGCAGCCTCAGAGAGCGCGGCGTACGGGTCGGGGCCGTCTTCCACGGCAGCACCACGCATCTGGAAAACGTGCACATGATCTACGGCCACGCCTATGTCCGCATCCGCAAGGCCAGTCAGCTCGCCCAGGGTGTGAGCGATCTGCTGCTCATGCTGATGCGCGAGATGCGTACAGATTAAAAAACTGCCACCGGTTCGAACCGATGGCAGTTTATTTATTTGCGATTTTACGCAAGCTTCAGATCTCCGTCCTTCACCCAGCCGAGCTTTCGGCATAATCCGTTGAGCAGCGGACAGAGCACAGCAGGGAGCACGAAGCAGATCAGGATAAGCCCCAGCCAGTCGAAGCCCGTCGGCGTGATGGCAACGGCCCCCTTGGCGACAGCCTCGGCGCTCGGGGCGACCCAGCCTGTCCATACGCCGATCTGGCCGCAGAGCCCGCAGGTGCCCATGCCGGAGTTGATAGGCGCGCCGTTCATTTCCAGCCGGAACAGGCAGGTCGCCAGCGGGCCGGTGATCGCAGAGCAGACGATGGGCGCGATCCAGACGCGGGGATTGCGGATGATGTTCGGCATCTGCAGCATCGAGGTGCCGAGACCCTGCGAGACCAGCCCGCCCCAGCGGTTTTCCTTGAAGCTCATCACGGCGAAGCCGACCATCTGCGCACAGCAGCCCGCGACGGCTGCGCCGCCCGCAAGCCCGGTCAGCTGCAGAACGGAGCAGATCGCCGCCGAGGAGATCGGCAGCGTCAGCGCAACGCCGACGAGCACGGACACCGCGATGCCCATCCAGAAGGGCTGCAGCTTGGTGGCGTTGTCGATGACGAGCCCGAAGGCCGCGGCCGCCGTGCCGATCGGCGGGGCGATGAGCTTGGCCAGCGCGATGCCGACGAGAATGGTCACGGCGGGCGTCACCAGCAGATCGACCTTCGTCTCCTTGCTGACGGCCTTGCCAAACTCCGCCGCGATGATGGCGATCACCAGCACCGCCAGCGGGCCGCCCGCGCCGCCCTCGGCGTTGGCCGACCAGCCGACCGCGGCCAGGGAGAAGAGCACCATGGGCGGGGCCTGCAGGGCATAGCCGATGGCGACGGCCATCGCGGGCCCGGAGACCGCCATGGCGTAGGCGCCGATATCCACAAGGAACGGCACGCCGAGCTGCGAGCCCAGCGTCTTGATGATCGTCCCGATCAGCAGCGAGCAGAACAGGCCCTGCGCCATGGCGCCGAGCGCGTCGATCCCGTAGCGCCTGCCCGAGAAAACGATATTCTTTCTTTTTAGAAACGCACGGAGCTTATCCATCCTCTTTGCAGCCTCCAAGTAAATCCCCATGCGGCGATTCTGCATCACGATGAATGAAAGTATCAGCTGCATGGGGATTTTTACGCATGCCATTCGCTTGCCCCGTCAGGGGCGAGAATGGCGCGTTTGAATCAATGTTGCTATGGAAGCGTCAGCTTTCATAATAACATTTGAGCTTATGATAGCTGTCTCTGCGGCGCTTGTCAAGAAAAGCCAAAGACTTAACAAAGGGGAGGGCCTGCGGGCCCTCCCCTTCTTCGTAAACAGCTTAAATATACTGCTTGTGCTCCTGATGGTCGTACCACTTTTCCAGCAGCGGCGCGATCAGCGTCATGAGCTTCATATCCAGGTTGAACATGTATACCGTAAAGGTCACGACAAACAACCCCAGCCCCGCCAGCAGCACCTTCAGCAGGATTCCGAGCAAAAACTTCTTCATATTCCAACTCCTCCTTAATAGGCCTCGTTGTCGGGAATGATCTCGAGCGAGGGATCGAGCGGCTCCTCACGCATGACGGTGCGCATGTAGTTGTTCACCTGATCGCGGATAGCCTGACGGGTGAAGACGCGCGGGTCGCAGAGGTCGTGCGAGACCCACATGATGTGGATGCCGCGCTCGCGGGCCTGCTCCTCGAACATGCCGTGCATGCCGGTCAGCGCCTTGCAGGACATATGCTCCCACATCATGACGATGTCGGCGTTCATCTTCTCGCACAGCTCCCACAGATCGTCCAGCAGCACCTTGTAGCCGCCGTGAGTGTGGTTGCGCATGATCATCTCCATGTTCAGCATGGCCATGTCGCGGTAAGCCTGCTCGCGGTTCTCGGGCGTATCCTCCTCGGCGATCATGTCGGTGTTGATGACGGAGAGCATGTCGGTCAGCGGCACGACGCCCCAGCACTGCACCAGCCAGTAGAGCATGTCGATGACGTACTGCGGCTGCACGCCCCAGACGATGCAGCGGTGGCGGTACTCCTTTGCGTACATGCGCTTGGCCTTATAGCCCTGCTCCGCCAGCTCCAGCAGCTTCTTGTCGATCTTGATAAATTCGGGATCGCGGCCGGAGTTGCCCATGTAGTTGGTGTCGTTATACAGGCTGAAGGCCGCGCCGAAGAACTGCGGATACGGAGAGGAGTTGATCTCCATCTGCGCGATGCGGCAGCGGGTGGCGTAGTTGACGCGCTTGGCGGCCTGGAAGTAGAGGTCCCAGTCCCACTTTCCGCCGGTGTGCTCCTCAACGAAGGCGATGGCCTTCTTGATCTCCTCCGCGGCGTACTCGAGCACGTCCGGCTCCTTGTGGCGCAGCGGGGTCGCGAGCTGATAGGTGGGGATGCCGTACTCGCGCTCGAGGCGCTTGGCGATAATGCCGTTGCCCATGAGCGAGCCGTCGCAGGTGGTGTTGTTCTGCACGGCGCAGGCGCCGAGCACGCAGAAGTCGTCCTCGATGGAGATGCCGGCCTCGGCCTCGGGCATGGGGCAGACGTCGCCGGGGATGCCGTACTGCTGCGCCACGTCCAGATAGTGCATGACGTTGAACTGGTGGAAGATGTTCGAGGCGAACATCGTGGGCACCTCGCGCAGGATCGTGGGCGTCTTGTCCTTGTCGAAGCCCATCATGAAGGTGACCATGGAGTTTTCGTCGGTGATGACGCAGCGCTCGGAAAACTCCACGTCGTTGCCGACGCGGCGGTCGCCCCGGAAGCACTTGCCGATTGCCGCCGTCACGTCCGCGATGACAAAGTTGAAGGAGGTATGGGCGATGCGAAGCGCCTCGTCGCGCAGGCCGATGGTGAACTTGTCCATGCCGTGCGGGACGAAGAGATAGCTCATCATCCAGCGGTAGCGGAAGAAGCCCTTGACGTTGCGGGGCACCATGATAAAGCGGCCCAGCACGCTCATCAGATAGAGCCAACGGGTGTAATCGTAGAGCGTGTCCTTGACGCCGCGCCATTCACGTCTTGCGCGGACCTTGAGCTTGTCGCTGTAGATCTTGCCGGGCGACTGCTCGCCGGCGCGTTTGACGGGATTTACGATCTTCTCGACGGTCTTCATGCCTTCCCACCTCTCTGAATGTTCTTGATCTCAATGCTCTCCACGAAGGCCTGCACGCGGGTACGCATCTGGCCGGAGGAGGAGGCGATGTTGTAGGGCCTGTCGACGGAGAGGACCGGATAGCCGTAATCGTTCTGCAGCATCGCGGCGCCGAGCGTTCTCTCGTAGGCCCAGGGGTCGCAGAACTTGACCTGCTGGTAGATGATGCCGTCGGCCTTGTACTCCTTCGCCAGCTCAGCCACGTACTGCTTGCGGCTGTATACCTTCTCTTGGTTCATCATGCGCGGGCACTGGCAGTTCTGGATGTAGTGGCGGCAGATCTGGGTCAGCGCGTCCTCCTCGTCATTGAGCACGATCTCGACGCGGCCGGGGTAGGAGCCGAAGCAGAAGCGGTCGCAGCAGACAAAGGCGCCCTGCTCCTCAATGAGCTTGACAAGGCCGCTGTCGTCCACCTCGGAGCCGACGAGCAGCACGCGGGCGCGCCAGGGCTTGTCGTCCGGCTCGCGGGTCTTGAGCTCCTCCAGCGTCTCCTCAAGCTTGTCGAGGATCAGATACTTCGGGCAAACGTAGGAGGCCAGGCACAGCACGTGGAACTCATAGCCGGTGATGCGCGGCTTGTCCTCCTTGCGGAAGTCGCCGATCGCGCGGATCAGACGGCAGAGGCGGTTGTGCTTTTCCACCGCCTCGCGCATCGCCGCGTCAGAGATATCCACGCCGTAGTTCTTTTGAAGCGGGTTGAGGATGTGGTTCGTGCACTGCAGCACCGCAAGATTCACGTCGTTCGGAGAGTTCTTGAAGGCGATCTCCATGTACTCGTGGAAGAACCTGGGATTCTCCTTGCCCATGGTCTTTAAGAGCTCCATGTTCTCCACGGCGCGGTTCATCATCGTGCAGCCGTCCGGCGTGATGACGCAGTCGGCGAAGTTGAAGCCGCCCTCAACCGCACGCTCGAGAAGGGCGCGGCTCGGCTCGCACAGCAGATTGGTCATGTAGTAGGTGGCGATATCCATGGAGCCGGTGTTCGGCGCGGACAGGCGGATCGAGACGCAGTCGCCCAGATTCAGCAGCGGCTCGGGCACGTTCTCGCAGGTGTAGGCGACGCAGATCTTTCCGTCCTTTTTGGCCTGGACGACAAGCTCGTTGTTGGCCACCTGCAGCAGGTTTTCGAAGTAGTTCAGATGTTTCAGATCTCTCATTGTGTTAGATCTCTCCCCCTCTTTCCGGTCAATATCAGCAGAAAAGGCGGAACGTGTCCGCCCGAGATTGTGTATATTGTACGGAATTTCAAGCGGAATGTCAACATTTTGACCGCTTTCCGGGGTGAAACTGTGGATGTTATACAATCCGCTTTCCCTGCTTTTGTCAATAATCCATAAGGCCGTACGCCGGAGCGTATAGACGCTTTTTGTTCATCTGTCAATACATTTCGGCATGTGTGAAAGCACGGGAAAACCGCCCGTTTTCTGTATGAAAACGGGCGGCGTTTCTTCCTTTCTTACTCGGTGCGCAGCGCTTCGACGGGGTCCTTCTTCGCCGCGAGTCCCGAGGGGATCAGCCCCGCGAAGAAGGTCAGCAGCACGCTCACGCCCACGAGCCCGACGCCGCCGAGAAGCGGCAGGGACGCGTTGAGCGACTGGATGCCGGTCAGATCGTGCACAATGATGTTGATCGGGATGTTCAGCAGCAGCGTCGCGCCGATGCCGATGGCTCCGGCGAAGAGGCCGATGATGAAGGTCTCGGCGTTGAACACGCGCGAAACGTCGCGCTTGGATGCGCCGATGGCGCGCAGGATGCCGATCTCCTTTGTGCGCTCGAGCACGCTGATATAGGTGATGATGCCGATCATGATCGACGAGACCACCAGCGAGATCGCCACAAAGGCGATCAGCACATAGCTGATGACGTTGATGATGGAGGAGATGGACTTCATCAGCAGGGCCACGATGTCCGTGTACTCGATCTGGTCGTCCTCCTCCACGCCGTCGTTGTAGGCGGTGATCGCGTCGGCGATGGCGTCCTTGTCCTCAAAGGTGGAGGCGTAGATGTTGATCCTGCTCGGGCTCTCGAGATCGACGTAGCCGAGCTTTTTTAGATTTGCCTTGAGCGTGCTCTCGGAGTAGACCGGCGGCATGGCGTTTTCATACAGCCACAGATAATCGTCGTCCTCCAGGCTCAGCAGGGCAAATTCCTTTGCCAGCTCCCTGTCCTTGAGCTTGGCGTAGAGATTGCGCATCTGGATGCCGTACTGCTCCTTGACCTGTTCGGCGATCATCTGCCGTACGTAGTCGAAAAGCGTCTCGTCGTCCATCTTCTCGAGGAAGGAGGAATAGCCCGGATAGTATTCCAGCACCATCTCCTCGATGTCCTTGCGCGTGGTGTCCTCCATCTCCTCGTCGATCTTCTCGTTGACGTAGTCGTCCTCGGGCACGCTCATGAACTCGACATACAGCTCCGCGAGCTGCTTTTCGTCGGCGTTCTCAATGTAGTCCTTCGCGGCCTCGATCTTTTTCGCCTTGCTCATGGCGTCGTCGCTCTCGTCGAGGAAGGGCAGACCGTTGAAGACGTCGTGCTCCGGATCGGCAAGCTGCCATACGACCAGATCCTTCTGCTGCGCCTGCCTGACCACATACTCCACCAGCGCGTGCGTGAAGCCCACCGCGCCGGTGCTCATCATGCCGGCCACCGCGTCCTCGTTCTGGCGGATGATGCCGACGATGCGGATGGGCAGCCCGTCCTTATACAGCGTGCGCAGGCCGAGCTCCTCATCTGCGACGAGGACATACTCCTCCTTCTCGTCGTCATACTGGTACTCGTCGGCCGGGTAGATGTAGCGGAAGACCATGGCGCACACGTCCTCGTAGCGCCAGCTCTCCAGCTCGCTGTGCAGGTTCTCCTGGTTCATGAAGGTCTCCATGTCGTCCGAGAGATTGCTGCTGGACTTGAGCCCCAGCGCGTAGAGCACGAGGTCCGACACCTCGTTGTTCTTGTCGACCACGAGCACGACCTCGTCGTAGTTCTCGGGCCATTTGCCGTAGATCAGATCGTACTGCGCCTTCAACAGCGGGCTGACCAGCTCGTCCCCCTCCCCGGCGAGCATCTCCTGCCAGGCGTTCATCATCGTGTAGGCCGAGCCGAAGGTCGAGAAATAACTGCTGTAGTCGCCGCCGAAGGTCGCGCTCATGGCGCTCTGCAGCAGCTCGGTGATATCGGTCTTGACGATATTGTCGTCACTGTCCTGGGCGTAGATGTTCATGTCCAGATCGTAGGAATACTGTACGGAGCTGATATGCGAGGCCATCTCCGCGTCGTGCTCGAGATGGTATTTAAAGGGCTTGAGGTTGTTGGTCTGCTTCTCGGCGGAGACCATGGAGTTCATCATGTCGTAGAGGATGGTGCTCGAGTAGACGGCGTCCTTCTCGTGCTGGTTCTCCTCCGCCTCGGCCTGCACGCCCATGAGCGAGGTCATCATGCTCGTCATATCCACGCTCTCGGCCTCGATCGTGATGGGGTAGCTTGACAGCGTATCCTCCTGCACCTTGTCGATGTAGTTCTGGATACCGTTGGACAGCGACATGATCAGCGCGATGCCGATGATGCCGATGCTCCCGGCGAAGGCGGTGAGCACGGTGCGCGTCTTCTTGGTCAGGAGGTTATTCATGGACAGGGCCAGGGCCGTGAAAAAGCTCATCGAGGTCTTTTCCGAGCGCGAGATGCGGTGCGCCTGCGCGGTATCGCCGCTGCCGGAGTCGTAGGGGGCGCTGTCATCGGTGATGCGCCCGTCCTTCAGGCGGATGATGCGGCTGGCATAGGCGTTGGCGATATCCGGGTTGTGCGTGACCATGATGATCAGCTTGTCCTTCGAGATTTCCTTCAGGATCTCCATGATCTGCACGGAGGTGTCGGTATCCAGCGCGCCGGTCGGCTCGTCGGCCAGCAGGATGTCGGGGTCGTTGACCAGCGCGCGGGCGATGGCGACGCGCTGCATCTGACCGCCGGACATCTGGCTCGGCCTCTTGTAGAGCTGATCGCCGAGCCCGACCTTTTCCAGCGCCTCTGTCGCGCGCCTGCGCCGTTCGGCGGGCCCGACGCCCGAGAGCGTCAGCGCGAGCTCGACGTTGGACAGGACGTTCTGATGCGGGATCAGGTTGTAGGACTGGAACACGAAGCCTACCGAGTGGTTGCGGTATGAATCCCAGTCGGCGTCGGTGAAGCGTTTGGTGGACTTGTTGTTGATGATCAGGTCGCCCGCGCTGTAGTGGTCGAGGCCGCCGATGATGTTCAGCAGTGTCGTCTTGCCGCAGCCGGAGTGGCCGAGGATCGCCACGAACTCGCTTTCGCGAAACTCCAGATCCACGCCCTTGAGCGCGTGTACAGGAGTCTCGCCGACGATGTAATCCTTTTTGATCTGGGTTAGTTTGAGCATTCCGATCCCTCATTGCGAAGCAAGAATTTGTTGACACGGCGGGCTTTGTGGAGTAGAATATGCAAGCTGTCAGACAAGCCCACGTAGCTCAGCAGGATAGAGCGGCCGCCTCCTAAGCGGCAGGCCAGAGGTTCGAATCCTCCCGTGGGTGCCAAAAAGCCGAAAGCCTTTGCTGTCAAGGGCTCTCGGCTTTTATGCTCTCGGCTTTTATTAGTATACCACGCCTGAAGTAAAAAAGATAGACACGCTGTAAAATATCTTTGCACCTTCTCCCTCCACGTCATTGCGAGCCAGTGCGCACACTGGCGTGGCAATCCGCATCCCCCGTCTCCTATCCCCGGGGGAAATCCAAGGAGGGCCCGCAGGCCCTCCTTGTGTCGTTTCAAATAGGGAGAGTCGAGAGAGGGGAAGAAATCGAAATCTTCCCCTCTCTCGTGTCCTTCTTTTGCATCTTTTCTTAGGACAAGCGAAGAAAAGTTGAATCCCCACGCGACCCCTTAAGCATTTCTCCTACATCAGGCCCTTTTCCCTATAGTATTTTACTGCGCCATTGTGCCATGGGATAGACACGCCGGAAACGGCAGTGTTTAAGCTGAGATCCTTTCCTTTGGAATGGCCTGCAGCAATATTATCCTTGTAGTCGAACAATCCCTTGACAAAGAAGTAGACCGCGTCGTCAGAGACCTTGTTGGAGGCGACGATGGTAGCCACAACCGCCACGGCGGGGACGTCGTTCGCCACAGGGCTGTATGTGCCGCTGGGAATCTTGCCGTAGTAGTAGAAACCATAGTCGGCCTTGAGAGCGTCGGCGTGCTCGTCATCAACGGGCAGGAGATTGAAGTCAAAGCTGGTAGCCAGTTCTGTGATGGCGGTGGTGGGATAGCCGGCGACGACGAAAGCGGCATCGATGGTGCCGTTTTTAAGAGCGGTAGCAGAGTCAGCAAAACTTTTGTTAACGACGACGATGTCGTCAAAGCTAATTCCATAAGAACCAAGAATCTGATAGGCATTCCACTCGGTGCCACTGCCAATGTCGCCGACGGAGACGTTCTTGCCGCGCAACTGGTCAATGGAGGTGATATCCTTCTTGGCAAGGATCTGTACATACTCGGGATAGCAGGAGCACACTGCGGAGAAGCTGGTTACGGGATCTTCGTTGGAGAACAGCGCGGTGCCAGTGTAGGCGTAGTAAATGACATCACTTTGTACGATGGCGATGTCAGCTTGACCGTCATCCAACATCTGAATATTGGCCCTGGACGCACCGGTAGACTCGACATTGATGTTCAGCACGTCCTTGTATTTCTCGTTGAGGACGTTGGCGATGACGCTGCTGAAGCCGTAGTAGTTACCAGCGGTACCGCCGGACGCATAGTTCAAGCTCGTGACAGAGGGAGTCCACGTTATGACCTCTTCGCTCTTGTCTGGCTCCGATGTGACTGTTGGCTTCGTCCGTTCCGTGAATCCCATGCCGTAGACAATCAGCAAGACCACTGCCGCCACAGCTCCCAGAATCAACGGCAGCTTTGTTTTCTTTTTCACGGACTCCGGCTTCGCCGCGGGTGCCACTGGGGGCTCGGGCACGAAGCTCGTCTTCCCCTCAGCCGCCGTTTCCGGCGCAGCCCCCGCCTCCAGCATCGCACGGCGGAATTCGCCCATGTTCTGGATGCGGTCGTTGGAGAAGACCTCCAGTGCGTGCAGCAACACGTCCTCCGCCTTGCCGAGCCTTACGCCCAGTGCGCTCGGTGGGACCAGCGTATCCTCCTGTATCCGTTCCACAGACTCCGGCGGGACCCTGCTCGTGACGGTATAATAATAAGTCGCCGCCAGCGCGTAGACATCCGTCCACGGGCCCTGCCGTCCGCGGCGCATATACTGCTCGTAGGGCGCGAAGCCGTGCTTGAGGATCACGTCGAGGCTCTTGCTCTTCTCGCCGGTAGAGTAGCGCGCCGCGCCGAAGTCGATGAGCTTCGCCCGCCCGTCCTTTGTGACAAGGACATTGTCCGGCGCGATGTCCCGGTGCACGATCCCCTTGGCGTGCACTTTCTCCAGCGATTCCATCAGCGGCAGCAGCAGGCGATCCGCCTCGTCAGGCGTCAGCCGCCCGCCCTTCGCCGCCATGTATTTGTCCAGCGGCAGGCCGTCGACGTACTCCATGCAGAAGTAGGCCGTGCCGTTTTCCTCAAAATAACTGTAGATGCGGACGATGTGGCTGTCTCCGATGAAGGCCGCGAGGGTCTTCGCCTCCTCCAGAAACTGCGCCCTGCCGTAGACGAAGTTCTCCGCCCGGTCGCCGGAATACACCTGGACCGAGGGGCTGCCCGCGCTCCTGTTCGCAAACTCCGCCGGCAGGTATTCCTTGATCGCGACGCGCTCCTTCATGCTGTCGTCCCAGGCGAGATAGGTGATGCCGAAGCCGCCCTGACCGAGGACGTGGCCGAGAATGTAGCGCCCATTCAAAATCGAGTCGGGGCGCAGCGCCAGCGGGTATTTTTCCGCGTATCCCGTTCCGTCAAAGCCGCAGTACGGGCACGCGCCCTCCGTATTCACTTCCCGAAAACAATGCGGGCACTGCATATGCGGGCTTCCCCCTTTCTTCCTTTTCAGGATACAGTATATCGAATACAGTCAACAATGACAAGTAAGGATTGCGGTTTTTTCCCGTTTGGTGTAGAATCATGCCGTGAGTATCGCGAAGGAAGGGAGGCGCAGAAATGAAGCGAGTGGAGTGGATCGACTCCTGCCGTTTTCTTGCCATGCTCGTGATCATGGTCACGCACTTTCTGGCGATGTTCTCTCCCGACGCGCTCCAGCTCTGGGAACAAATGCCCGGCCGCCTTATTCTGGGCGGCATCACGGGGAAGCTTTCGGTGGCGGTCTTCTTCGTTTTGCTCGGCTATTTCGCCTCCAAGCCGAAGCCCTTCTCTCTTTCCGCCTTTGGCCGCTATACGCTGCGGCGCTATATATACTTTGTCTTCTTCGCGCTTCTGGCGACGCTTCTGTATCTGCTCGGCGGCTATGCGGTCACCTGGCTCTTTCACACTCCGGACGAATCTGTCTTTGTCATCCTCTCCGACGGCCCGCGCTACAATCTGATCTATCTGCTGCGCGACGGCTTCCTTCTCGAGGATCATTACATAGACACGCTCTGGTGCATGCAGTCGCTGTTTCTGGCCAGCATCGTCTGCCGTCTCTTCGGTTATCTGCCCGCGCGTCTCGGGCCCGGTCTGCGCGCTCTGCTCGCTTTCGCCGTGATCGCATTGCTGCTGCTTCTCAACGCTGCGTTCTTTGTTTGGGTCTGCGTCGGGCTGCTGGGCTGTTTGCTGCGGCTTGTGTCGGACAGTTCGCGCGAGCTTCGCATCAAGCCGCTGCTCCCGCGTCTTCTTCTGTTCCTGACCGGTTTGGTGATCATAAAGCTGCCGCTGGACGAAGGCCCGCTTCTCTATTTCCTGCAGGGCCTTGTCGCCTTGACATGGACGTATCTGATCCTTTGCGCCGAAAGCGTGCAGCGTTTTCTCTCCCGTGCGCCTCTGCCGCGGCTCGGAAAGCTCACAATGGGCCTCTTTGTTCTGCACACCCCGGTGTATTCCCTGCTCCGCTCCTCTCTCTTCCCGCTCATGCAGAAGGTCCTGCCCGATGCGGCGACGCTGCCGCTATGCTTCTGTCTCGGCGTCTCTCTGACGTTGGTAGGGGCCTGGCTACTGCATCGCGCCTACGACGCCTTTGCCCTCCTTTTCCGGCGCGAACGCGTCTCCGCACGTTAAATCGGATATTGCAAAAGCAGACCCCGTGGGGTCTGCTTTTTTCTTTGCCTTATTTCCAGTCCTTCCACACCTCGGGGCAATAGCCGACGGTGGCCTGCCTGCCGTTGCGCACGATCGGCGTCTTGAGCAGCTCCGGCACCTCGTAGAGCTTGTCGAGTTTCGCATCGACCGAGGCGAGGTAGTTGAACAGCGCGTAGTCTCGATCCGCCGGATCGGCCATGCTGTCAAGCCCGACCGCGTTATTGACAGAGCTCAGCTCTCCCCTGCTCATGCCGTATTTCAGCACGTCGATGTACTGATACTTGATGCGGCGCTCCTTGAACCAGCGCTCGGCCTTTTTCGTGTCGAAGCACTTGGACTTGCCGAAAATCTGTATGTTCATATCGCGGCTCCGGTTTTCAGCGCAGCGTCAGGTAGAGGGCGGCGTCGGTGCTCTGCTTGTAGGGCGCGGTCCAGAAGAGGTGGACGATGCCCAGCGTAAGTATGCTCAGCAGGAACCAGCCGATAAACGAAAGATCGAGCACAAAGGCGTTCCACTTCTGCCCGTCCATCATCTCGCGCGAGCGGGTGATGATCTCAGCTGCGGGCATCTCCGGATGCTCGGCCAAGATGTAGGGCACCATACGGTAGGAATAGGCCTTGATGATGCCCGGCACGATCAGCAGCAGCGACCACAGCAGGATATACAGATCCGTCAGAAACAGCGTGACGAAGGTGTGCCAGTAGCTGCGGAAGCCTTTGCCGATGCTGTTCAGCTCCGCGGGGGGATTCTCCGTGTTCCGGATAAAGAAGTCCAGGCAGCCGACCCGCAGAGGGTTGATGAGAAACATCCTGACCAGAAGGCTGATGACGATGACCAGAGCAAATACGCCCAGAATGGTCAGCACAAGCGCCAGCTTTTCATCGTCCGGCACGGCGTTGAGCTGCTGTGTAAGCTGCTCCGCCTGCTGGGAGGAATCCCCGCCTCTGCCGGATGCGCCCCCGGAAGCGCCGGTAAACAGCGCCAGCAGGAAGGCGACCAGCACGCACTTCCAGTAGTTTGCCTTAAACGCAGCCTTCCCCCGCGCCTTGAGTTCAGCTCTTGTCCACATAGTATTCTCCTTTCTCTGCTTATCAACAATGCCGCAGTCAACCAGATGGATCAACCTCATATCGATATGACGATCTCTTTATTGTTTTCCGGCGGCATCTATTTCCCGTAAGATACTGACTGTATGACCAAAGCCCCGCTCCGCATCAAACAAGCCCTTCCAGCCGAGAGCCAAAAGCTCGGAGCCGTCCAAAGAAGAGTTGCTCATCGGGTTAAAGCCCCTCTTATCCTCTTCTGTCGGAATCTCTCTCTTCAATTCCGTGCCCGCCGATCTTGCCAGTATCTCCCCCATCTCGCGGATGGAAATGACCGAATCGGGATTTGAGATATTATACGCGTGGAGGTCTTCTCCTTTTAACAACGCTTTCAGGATCGCCGAAGCGCCGTCCAGGCAATAGCAATAGCTTCTCAGCTGTGCGCCGTCGCTTTTCATGGTGATATCCTCGCCGCGCGCCGCCGCATACGCCCACGCAGAGGATACGCGGTTATCCGTCTCCAGCGCAGTCGGTCCATATATATGCCCCGGCCGAATGATCACTGATTTGACGCCATATTCCGCCGCATAAGATGCGCAGAGCGTTTCCGCCGCCCGCTTTCCCACAGAATAGGAATTGCGGGCGTTCAAAAGGTCTATGTATCCATACTCATCTGTTTTGTACGGAAGATTGCCTTCTTTTTTCCCATACACCTCAGAACTCGATATGTAAAGGACGCGTCTGGCAGAAACGTCCTTTGCGTAGTCAAGCAGGTATTTCAATCCCATGAAATTGCTGAGCATCGTCTCGACCGGCTCTTTTACGACCTTGTTCGGAGATGCGTTGCCTGCTCCGTGAATGATGTAATCGCAGGGCAGGTCAAAAACATTCTCCGTGGAAGAAGCGTCATATGGAACAAACGTGAACCAGTCTTCCCCGGAATACGGTGCAAAACGGCTTTCGATCCTCTTTTTGCTGCGTCCTGCGGCGAGGATCAGGATTTTCTCACTGTGCCGGGTATTCCAACGAATCAGCGTATCTGCAACTGCCGAGCAGATAAGTCCTGCGCAGCCTGTAATCATGATTCTGCGGCCGGAGAGCTCTTCCAGTTCCGGCAGTGCATCAACAACTTCATCCAGATCGGACGCCCATTGTCTGCTGTCGTAAATCCCCATCGCTCACTCCTTCAGCCAGCTGGAGCGTTTTGTTTCCAAAAGAGCCTTGAAGATGTCGATATCCTCTACGGTTGTGAGCTTAAGGTTCTTTTCAGAGCCCATAGAGAAGAACACCTGCTCGCCCATCTCGATTTTCAGTGTGCAGGAAGCTACAGAATTTGTAATGCCGGCTTCCAGCGCCCTTCTGTGAAGATCGCAAATATCGCCGAGATGAAAAGCCTGGGGAGTTTGTGTCCTTTTGAGCCTGTCGCGCGGAAAGCTCTCCGTCGACAAACGACCGTCGTCCGTCTGCAGCATTGCCTCCGCGCACGGAATAACCGTCGTCGCGTTGCCGTATTCTCTGGCAACGCGGATATTGTCGGAGATGATCTCGGCGGAAACCATGGGGCGGATCGCATCGTGAATGAGGACGATATCCTGCGGAGAAAAATGCTTTTCCATTTCATAGACGCCGTTTCGTATGGAATCCTGCCCGTTCTTTCCGCCGGGTACAACATATTTCAGCTTTGTAATATTGAATTGCTTTGCATATGCCCAAAGGACCCGTTCCCAGCCTTCAATGCAGACAACGGTAATAACGTCGATTTCCGGGTGCTTTTCAAATGCCTCGAGCGTGTAGACGATGATAGGACGTTCATTCACCGTTAAAAACTGTTTGGGGATGTCCTGGCCCATTCTGGCTCCCGAACCGCCGGCAATCAAAATAGCAATTGTCATTCTCTGCCTTTCTCCTTCCAATATGCTTCTGCCATATGGTGCGTGATCTGTTTATCTTTTGGCGGCGGCGTCATATAGTCGCCGTAGATTCCAGTCAGATATGCGTCATAGCCGACCGGTATGCGGTATGTCCTGCCCTCGAACTCCGCTGCAGACGTCGCGCAGAAGTTCTCTGCCTTGTTGATTTCTCCGAATCCGTAGGAACCGGTAAAGCAGCAGACAAAATCACAATCCTGAAAATCCGTCGAATCGGCAGAAGCGCTGTGGATCGCGCTTATGAGAAGCCGATCCGGGATCAGGTACATGCCCCGGCCAAGTGCGGTTAATGCGTTTTTCAGGATAGACCGTCGTCTGTCAAACTGCAGGTGCTTCAGCCCCAGCATGCCGGTCAGAATACGAACCTTACGGATACGTTTTCTGATTGCTGCTTCAGTCCCGCGAAAGCCGTCGAAAGGAAAGATATCAACAAAAACGCCGAGCGGCCTTCTGCGGTTATGCTGCTCATACAGGACCGTGTTGTCCGCGACCGCCTTAGCGCAGGGCCAGATGTATCCCTCTTTGTTTCGGTAGTCATATATCCTTACATTGCCGGATTTGGATCGGAACTCCCGTATCAATCTCTCGTAATCCTTTCGCGGAAGCCCGATATCCATGTCGTCGTCCCATGGGATAAAGCCCTTGTGACGGACGGCGCCGAGCAGCGTCCCGCCGACGAGGAAGTACGTCAAAGCGTTTTCCCTGCAGAATGCGTCTATCTCATCCATGATGGAGAGCATGAGCTGCTTTCTTTCTTCCAGCGTGATCTCCCTCATGGCGCTTTCTTTGTCCATGGCGTCAGACGCTTCCTTTCGAAATGTCGAGAGCTTTTATCAAAACAGCCGACCCCTTCTCATACCTCGGTGATGACCGGCAGGATCATGGGGCTGCGGCGCGTCGTTTTGAACAGGTAGCCGGAAAGGTTGTTCTTGACCTTGCTCTTGATCGTCGTCCAGTCGCTGATATGCTGGGCGGCGCAGGCGTCGCAGGACTCGATCGCGACGCGCTTGAGCTCCTCCATCAGCTCCTCGGCCTCCTTGACGTAGATGAAGCCGCGGGTGATAATCTGCGGGTCCGCGATCAGAAGATGGCTGTGCTCGGAGAAGGTGAGCACGACGACGACCATCCCGTCCTCCGCGAGCTTGTGACGGTCGCGCAGCACGACGCTGCCGACGCTGCTCACGCCGGAGGAATCCACCAGCACGGCGCCGGCGGTGACCGTGCCCTCCTGATTGATCGCCTTCTTGCTGATCTCGATCACGGAGCCGTTTTCCGCGATCACGATGTTCTTCGACGGCACGCCCATGAGCTTTGCCAGCTCCGCGTGCTTGACGAGCATCCGGTGCTCGCCGTGGACCGGGATGAAGTACTTCGGCTTTGTCAGGGCGAGCATCATTTTGAGCTCCTCCTGGCAGGCGTGTCCGGTCACGTGAAGGTCGGTGTGCCGGTCATAGATGACCTCCGCGCCCTTGTGGAAGAGCTCGTCGATCACGCGGCTGATCATGGTCTCGTTGCCGGGGATGGCCGATGCGGAGATGATGATGCGGTCGCCCGCGTCGACCTTGATCTGCTTGTGCTCGGAGAAGGCCATGCGGTATAGGGCGGACATCGTCTCGCCCTGGCTGCCGGTGGAGAGGATGACGGTCTGGCTGCGCGGCAGCTTGTTGACCATGTCCAGATCCACCATGACGTTTTCCGGGATGTCCATATAGCCCAGCACCGAGGCGACGTGCAGGACGTTTTCCATGCTGCGCCCGGTGATGGCGACCTTGCGCTTGTATTTGGCCGCCACGTTGATGATCTGCTGGAGCCGGTGCACATTGGAGGCGAAGGTCGTGATGATGATGCGCTTGTCGCAGCCGATGAAGAGCTTGTCGAAGCTCTCGCCCACCTTGCGCTCGGAGGCGGAGTGCCCCGGGGTCTCCACATTGGTGGATTCCCCCATCAGGGCGAGCACGCCCTCGTTGCCGAGCTCGCCGAGCCGCACAAGGTCGATCATGCCGCCCGAGATGGGCGTG
This sequence comes from Oscillospiraceae bacterium, assembly GCA_024691985.1. Taxonomy (GTDB): domain Bacteria; phylum Bacillota; class Clostridia; order Oscillospirales; family Oscillospiraceae; genus Limivicinus. The sequence goes on from JAILNC010000099.1 coordinate 37,285, forward strand.
ATGTCGATCTTGAAGTCGCCCGTGTGGATGAGCGTGCCGAGGGGCGTCTTGATGGCCAGCGCCACCGCGTCGGGGATGGAGTGATTGACGTGGATGAATTCCACCGTGAAAGCGCCGAGACGGAAGCACGAGCCCGCTTTTTTTGTAAAGATCTGCGTGTTGTACAGCAGATCGGCCTCTTCCAGCTTGAGCTCGATGAGCGCGGCGGTCAGCGGCGTGGTGTAGATCGGCACGTCCAGCTCGCGCAGAACATAGGGGATGGCGCCGATGTGGTCCTCGTGTCCGTGGGTCAGGATGATGCCGCGTACGCGGTCCTGATTGGCCTTGAGATAGCTGATATCGGGGAGGACGGCGTCGATGCCGTACATGTCCTCGTCCGGGAAGCCGATCCCGCAGTCGACCACGATGATATCGCTGCCGAACTCATAGGCGGTCATGTTTTTGCCGATCTCGCCGAGACCGCCGAGAGGGATTACTCTTAACTTGGAAACCATAAAAACTCCATTTCATTCAGGATAAAGAATATGTACTATGCAGAGAGAGTGTTGACCGAATAGCGGAAACTTAATCATATTTCCGTGCGGCCCTCGATGGCGCGGCTGAGGGTGGCGTCGTCGGTGAATTCAAGATTGGAGCCGACCGGGATGCCGTAGGCAATGCGCGTCACCTTGACGCCGAAGGGCTTGAGCAGACGGGAGAGATACATGGCCGTGGCCTCGCCCTCGGTGTCGGGGTTCGTGGCCATGATGACCTCCTCGATGTCGTTTTCCGCGACGCGCATCAGCAGCTCCTTGATGCGGATATCGTCGGGTCCGACGTGGCTCATGGGACTGAGCACCCCGTGCAGGACGTGGTAGGTGCCGTTATATTCTCGGCCTCGCTCGATGCTCATGACGTCGCGCGGCTCGGATACGACGCAGATCGTGGATTTGTCGCGGCTGTCGCTCGCACAGACGGAGCAGATCTCGCCCTCCGTCAGATTCTGGCAGATGCGGCAGCAGTGCACGCTGCTCTTCGCGTCTAGGATCGCGTCGGCAAAGCCCCTTGCCTCCTCGTCGGTCAGGCCCAGCACATAAAAGGCGAGACGCTGCGCGCTCTTTCTCCCGATGCCTGGCAGCGAGGCGAAGCGGTCGACCAGGTTTTCAAGCGAAGCAGGAAAGAAAGCCATAGCGTACCTCTCAGATGACGGCGTTATCCCGGATTTCCCGGATGGCGGCGGCGCGGTCGGTCTTGCCGAATACGGCGCTGCCCGCGACGAGCACGTTGGCCCCCGCCTCCGTGACGAGCAGCGCGGTCGTGCCGTCGATCCCGCCGTCCACCTCGAGCTCCGTACCGGGCGCGCAGACGTCGATCAGCTCCCGCACCGCGCGGATCTTCGGCAGCATGTCGTGCATGAAGCTCTGACCGCCAAAGCCGGGCTCCACCGTCATGATGAGGATCAGATCCACGAGCCCCAGATAAGGCTTCACCGCCTCGGCCGGGGTTTTGGGCTTGAGCGTGACGCCGGTCTTTTGGCCCTGCGCCCTGACCAGTTCGATCGCGCGGAGGGTATTCTCCTGCGTGTCGGCCTCCACGTGGAAGTTGACCAGGTCTGCCCCCGCCCTGCAGAAGGCCTCCGCGTAGCGGACGGGCTTTTCGATCATAAGATGCACATCGAGGAACATGTCCGTCGCGCGGCGCAGGGATTTGATCACCGGGATGCCCAGCGAGATATTGGGCACAAACATGCCGTCCATCACATCCACATGCAGTAAATCGGCGCCCGCGCGCTGCACATCGGCGCACTCCGCGCCGAGCACGGCAAAGTCCGCGGACAAAATCGAAGGCGCGATCTTAAGCATTACACAGTCCCCTCTCTGACAGTTCAACTAATTTATTATACTACATACCCTTCTGTATTTCAATACTCTTGACGCGGCAAAAATTTAGTTATAAAATACAATGAAACGTCTGTTACGAAGGGGGCATACGCGGCCGCCATGAAAAACAAGAAATTCAAGCTTGCTCCGCTGTACGGCTTCGGCCTGTCCTTTGCAGGGCTTGCCGCTCTTCTGCCCATGCAGAAGCTGTGGGCGATCCTCCTGACGGCCGCGGTCGCGGGTCTGGTCGCCTTTCTGCTGGGCCGCAGCTCCGCGAAAAAGGACCTGAAAAAGCAGCAGGAGGAGCTCGAGAAGATCCGTGCGCAGGCGAAAGTCACCGCCGAGAAAAAGAGCTACGGTCCCGAGATCGACCCCATCATCGCCGAGGGCAACCGCGCCCTGAGCGAGATGGGCCGCCTCTACATGTCCATCAGGGATACCGAGGTGCGCCAGAAGATCAACGAGATCATGCGCATCACCGACAAGATCACGCAGGACGCCATCGCCGATCCCTCCGACATCCCGCAGATCAAAAAATTCATGAACTACTATCTGCCCACCACGATCAAGCTCCTCAACGCCTACGACCGCATGAGCTCGCAGGGCATCGAGGGTGAGAATCTGGACCGCAGCATGAAGAGCATCAACGAGATGCTCGATCAGGCGATCGTCGCCTACAAGAAGCGGCTCGATTCCCTGTTTGAAAACCAGGCGCTCGACATCGAGACCGATATTGAAGTCATGAACACCATGCTTGCCAGAGAGGGTCTCTCCGGCACGAAAGATTTTGAAATCTGACAGAAAGGAAGCAAGACCATGAGTGAAGAGTTTATCCCCAGCCTGACCCTCGATCCGGAGGGGCAGACCGCCGCAGCCGTTCAGGAGGCTCCGAAGGAGGAGGAAAAGCCGCAGGAGGAGGAAGTCGTCGCCCAGAAGCTGGACATCAGCAGCCTTTCCCCCGCCGAGCAGGCGGCCGTGCGCAATTTCTCCGAGAAGATCGACGTGATGAATACCGAGCAGGTCATGCATTACGGCAGCAACGCGCAGAAGAACATTTCCGAGTTCTCGGGCGCGGCGCTGGGTACCGTGCGCACCAAGGACCTGGGCCAGGTCGGCGACATGCTGGGCGATCTCGTCGTTGAGCTGAAGGGTCTGAACTTCGAGGCCGAGCAGAAAAAGGGCCTGAAGGGCCTGTTCAAGAAATCCACCCAGAGCATCGCCGAACTCAAGGCCTCCTACGACAAGGCCGAGGTCAACGTCGACAAGATCGTCGAGTCCCTTGAAAAGCATGAGATCACGCTGATGAAGGACATCAGCCTCATGGACAAGATGTACGAGAAGAACCAGGAGTACCTCAAGGAGCTGACGATGTACATCCTGGCCGGCAAGCTCAAGATCGAGCAGCTGCGCAACGAGGAGCTGCCCAAGTACAAGGCCAAGGCTGCCGAGACCGGGCTGCCCGAGGATGCGCAGGCCGCCAACGACTTCTCGAACATGATCGGCCGCTTTGAGAAGAAGATCCACGATCTGGAGCTGACGCGCACCATCTCCATCCAGATGTCCCCGCAGATCCGCATGATCCAGAACAACGACAGCCTCATGGCCGAGAAGATCCGCTCTTCCATCATGAACACCATCCCCCTGTGGAAGAGTCAGATGGTCCTGGCCCTGTCGCAGTACCACTCCGATCAGGCCATGAAGGCCCAGCGCGAGGTGACGGACGTGACGAATCAGCTCCTGCAGAAGAACGCCGAAGCCCTGCACCAGGGCAGCGTGAACATCGCCAAGGAGGCCGAGCGCGGCATCGTCGATATCGAGACGCTCAAGAAGACCAATCTCGAGCTTATCCAGACCCTCGACGAGGTGCGCCAGATCCAGGACGAGGGCCGTGCCAAGCGCATGCAGGCCGAGCAGGAGCTTGCCCAGATCGAGGGCGAGCTGAAGGCGAAGCTCCTGTCCATGCGCGGCTGATAGCCGTTTAGCGCCATGAAGCTTTTGAAAAATCCTGTCGTCGCCATCCTCCTTGTTGTGCTGCTGGTCGTCGGCTCGACGCTGCTCTCCGCCGATCTCAAGCTCAGCCGCGCCTGTGCGCGCGTGACGGACGGCTTTTACGACGGGATCAAGCGGCAGCCCGCCGCCGCGCAGGCCATCCGCTCGCTCTGCGACGACGCCGAGCAGATGGTCATCATCGGCGATAATTACGGGATCGACACCTCTCCTCTCTCCGTCGATACCGCGGCGCTGCGTCAGGCCGTCGGCTATGACAATCCCGACGTCGCCGCGGTCTATGCCGCCTTCGCCCCCTTCTACACGAAGCTCAAGGTCCTGGAAAACGATCTGCAGCACACGGATCTGAGCGAGCGTCACAAGGAGCAGATGACCGAGTATTCGGAGGATATCGCCCAGAACCACGCCCGGATCGACGGCTCCGGCTACAACGAGAGCGTGAGCACCTTCCTGCGCAGGAACAGCCGCTTCCCCACCCGCCAGTTTGCCAGTCTCTTCAACATCACTTATCCCACGTATTTCGCATAAAACAGAAATGAGGTAATTCCATTGTCCATCGAAAAAGGCCGGGCCTATTTCCGTGCGCTCGGCATCGAAGACCGCGTCCGTGAGTTTGAGGTCTCCTCCGCCACGGTCGAGCTCGCCGCCCAGGCGCTCGGCGTGGAGGGCGCGCGCATCGCCAAGACGCTCTCGTTCAAGACGCCCGACGGCTGCATGCTCATCCTTGCCGCCGGCGACGCCAGGATCGACAACCGCAAGTTCAAGGACTTCTTCCACTTCAAGGCCAAAATGCTCACCGCGGAAGAGGTGCAGGAGCTGGTCGGTCACCCGGTCGGCGGCGTCTGCCCCTTCGGCTGCAACGAGGGCATCCCCGTCTATCTCGACGACAGCATGAAGCGCTTCACCACCGTCTTCCCCGCCGTCGGCAGCGCCAGCAGCGCCATCGAGCTGAACTTGGACGAGCTGTTCACATATTCCAGAGCCCTCGCCTGGATCGACGTGTGCAAGCTCCCGGAGTAAAAGCATTCATACGAACTCGGGCCGGATCGTCTGATCCGGCCCGTTTCCTATCCCTCTTACCCGTCGAACGACGGGTTCATCACGTAGACGTTCCGCTCGTTCATCCGCTCCGAAGCGAGGCGCAGGGCCTCGCCGAAGCGCTGATAGTGCACAATCTCGCGCTCGCGCAGGTAGCGCATGACGTTGTTTACGTCCGGGTCGTCACTGAGGCGCAGGATGTTGTCGTAGGTCACGCGCGCCTTCTGCTCGGCGGCCAGATCCTCGCTCAGATCGGCGATGACGTCGCCCTTGACCTGCATCGACGCCGCGCTCCACGGGAAGCCTGAGGCCGCCGTGGGATACACGCCCGCCGTGTGGTCGACGAAGTAGGCGTCGAGCCCGGCCTTCTTGACGTCGTCCGCGCTCATCTCGCGTGTGAGCTGGTGGACGACAGTCCCGACCATCTCCAGATGTCCGAGCTCCTCGGTGCCGATGTCTGTCAGCAGCCCCTTCAGCTCGGGGTACGGCATTGAATAACGCTGACTCAGATAGCGCAGCGAGGCGCCGAGCTCGCCGTCCGGCCCGGCAAATCGCTCGGGATGATATCATCTGTTTTTACAATCAGGCCCGGCAAATCGCTCGGGATGATATCATCTGTTTTTACAATCAGGCCCTCCGTATTGCGACACAATGAACTTCGCCAGCCTCGGATTGGGGTTCTTGATCCTCACCGGATATTGCAGCTTCTTCTCATATACGAACATCGTTCAGCGCTCCTCTCTCACCGGATAGTCCCAGGGCCAGGGGTCCCGGAGCCAGGTATAGGCGTCGCTGCCGAGCTGGTCTCTCTGGCAGATCGGGCCGTAAGCTTCGGCGTAGCGCCTGTGCGCCTCTTCCTTAAGCGCGAGGAAGCTCTGATAGAGCTGGAAAGCCTCGCGGTCAGCGGCATGGGTATCCAGATACAGCTCCAGCTCGTCGGTGACGAAATCGATGGCCATGAGCTCCGCTGTCGGCACATCCGGGACATTCTCGTTGACGACGTTCATAAACGGCAGGTCAAGCCCCGGGAACAGCGTACCCCGCTCAAGCGCCTCAGAAGGCTCATAGGCGGGCGCCGCGCTGTCCTGCATCGGCACATAGGACAGGGCGAGCGGCGCGCGCGCCCCGGGCAGACTGCCGAGCTTATACGATTTATCGCTTTGATTGCAGCTCAAAATGATTCCTCCTTACTTGGGTTCAACCCATCTTATTCCTCCCTTCTCCAAACGGTGAACGGGCGGAGTCCTTCGACTCCGCCCGTTCGCTTTGCACAGACTAAGCACCTGCGCGTCATTGCGAGCCAGTGACCGACGTCACCGGCGTGGCAATCCGTACTCTTTTACTGTATCATTTCCCGGAACTGCACCTCCGAGATCACCGGGATGCCGAGACTCTCGGCCTTCGTGAGCTTGCTGCCCGCGTTCTCCCCCGCAAGCACGTAGCTCGTCTTTTTCGACACCGAGCCCGCCGCCTTGCCGCCGAAGCTCTCGATGATCGCGCTCGCCTCATCCCGGGTGAAGCCCTCGAGCGTCCCGGTCAGCACGAAGGTCATGCCCGCAAAGCGCGCGTCCTTCTTCTCCTCGCGGCTGGTGAAATCGACGCCCGCCTCCCGCAGCCTGCCGATCAGATGCTGCGACTGGGGCAGGGCGAACCACTCGAGAATAAAGTCCGCCGTGATCCCGCCGATGTCCGGGATGGCCGTCAGCTCCTCGCGGCTCGCCGCCATGAGCCTGTCCAGCGTCTCAAAATGCGCGGCCAGCACCTTGGCCGCCTTCTGTCCGACCTGCCGGATGCCGAAGGCGCACAGCAGCCTTGCCAGCCCCGCGCTCTTGCTGTTCTCGATCGCGGCGAGCAGATTGTCCGCCGACTTCTCGCCCATGCGCTCAAGCCCGGCGACCGCCGCCTTGTCGAGATAATAGAGGTCTGCCGCCGAGCTGACCAGTCCGCCCGCGATCAGGCTCTCGCACACCGAGATGCCGAGGCCCTCGATGTCCATCGCCTCGCGCGAAGCAAAGTGCGCAATATTCCGCAGGCGCTGGGCCGGGCACTCGGGGCTCGTGCAGCGCAGGGCCGCGCCGTCCTCGTCCCGCACGACGGGCGAGCCGCACTCCGGACAGAACGCGGGCATCACGAAGGGTATGGTGCCCTCCGGGCGCTTGTCTTTGTTGACGGACAGCACCTCTGGGATGATCTCCCCCGCCTTCTGCAGCAGCACCGTGTCGCCGATACGCAGGTCGAGGCGGTCGATGTTGTCCTGATTGTGCAGCGTCGCAGCGGAGACCGTCGTCCCCGCGAGGCGCACCGGCGCAACGATCACCTTTGGCGTCAGCACGCCCGTCCTGCCGACCTGCACCACGATGTCGAGGACTTTGCTCTCCTTCTTCTCGGGCGGGTACTTGAAGGCCACGGCCCAGCGCGGGGCCTTGGCCGTACTGCCGAGGGCCTGCCGCTGTGCGAGGGAGTCGATCTTGATGACTGCCCCGTCCATGTCGTAGGCCAGCTCGTCCCGGTGCTCACCGAGATACCCGATGCGCTCCACGCAGTCTTTGATGGAATCATAGCGCCTGTACGGCACGACGGGAAAGCCCATGTCCCGCATGGCGTCCAGCGTCTGGGCGTGGCTGGTGTAGCCCCCGTCGGAGCTGTACTGCATGTTGAAGCACACGATGTCCAGCTTGCGCGAGGCCGCGACCTTCGGGTCGAGCTGGCGCATGGAGCCCGCCGCTGCGTTGCGCGGGTTGGCCAGCAGCTGCTCGCCGTTTTTCTCACGCTGTTCGTTGAGCTCGCGAAACACCGCCTTGGACATATAGACCTCGCCGCGGACGATCAGACGCTCCGGCGCGTGCTCGATGCGCAGCGGCAGCGAGCGCACGGTTCGCAGGTTCTCTGTCACGTTCTCGCCGACAAGACCGTTGCCGCGCGTCGCACCTCGGATGAACACGCCGTTTTCGTATTCCAGCGACATGCTCAGCCCGTCGATCTTCGGCTCCACCGTGTAGGCGTGCGCGCCGTCGATCAGGGAGTCCATGCGCTCGCCGAAGGCGTAGAGCTCGTCGAGGGAGAACACGTCCGTCAGGCTCTCCAGCGGGACCTGATGCGTCACCTGCTCGAACTTGCTCAGCGCCTCGCCGCCGACCCGCTGCGTCGGGGAGTCGGGCGTGATCAGTTCCGGGTGCTCTGCTTCCAGCGCCTTCAGCCGGTTCATGAGCATGTCGTATTCATAGTCGGAGATCACCGGCTTATCCAGCACGTAATACAGCTTGCTGTGATATTCCAGCTCCCGCCGCAGCTTTTCGATTTCCTTCTGTACGTCCATGGTCTTCCCTCATCACTTCAAATTCACATACGTCCCCGGGACCTTGCCGACCACCAGCGTGTCCGCGATCAGCACCTCGGTCATGACCTGCGTGCTCTCGGTCCCCCAGGGGATCAGGATGTCGATGTCTACGATCACGTTCAGACCGATCTGGTGCTTGGTCTGGTTGATGCCCGCCGTGACCACGCTGTCGCCCATCTCCACGCGCGAGGAGGTCAGCATGATGATCTTGACCGGCACGTTCGGCCCGCGGCCCATGAGCAGGCTGATGCCCGTGAGGTTCCCGGCCGGGATCTGCACGGTCAGCGTGCGGTTCTCGGTCGCGCCGACCACGCGGTCGAGGATCTGCGTGGAGAGCTGGTTGATCATCGCCATGTTGCTGTGGATAGCCGTGACCTCGCCCGCGTCGTTTTTTTCAAATTGAACGAAGTCGCCGCTCTTGAAATCGCCCTCCGCCATGAGGGCGGAGATGGCCTTGTTCGCCTGTACGGTGACGATGTCCCGGGCGTCCGAGACGGCGATCTGACAGGAGATGTCCTTGAGGAAGATCGCCGCGCCCGACAGAAACAACAGCAGCGCCGCCAAAAAGAGCAGCAGCGAGAGCGCGCGCAGGCTCTTCCTCTCGGACATGACCGGCGGGACACTGCAGTAGCGCCGCTTTGGATGCCTGCGCCTGAAACGCATGGGCGTCACCTCCCCATGCATGCTATGCGCGCTATGCCCGTCCTATGCGTCCAGCATGGCGCTGACGGCCATCATGATCCCCAGCTTGCCGGACTCGTAGGTCAGGCCTCCCTGCATGTAGACGAGATATGGCTCGCGCATCGGCCCGTCGGCGGAGAGCTCGATGGACGAGCCCTGCACGAAGGCCCCCGCCGCCATGATGACCGGGCAGTCGTAGCCGGGCATGGCCCAGGGCTCCGGCGTGACATAGGAGTCCACCGGCGCGCCCGCCTGGATGCCGAGACAGAAGCGCTTCATGCGCTCCGGGCTGCCGAGGCGTATCATCTGGATGATGTCGGAGCGCCCGTCCAGCGCGCCGGGCGCGCTTTCGATGCCGAGCTCTTCCATCATCGCCGCACAGAAGCAGGCGGTCTTGAGCGCCTGCGCCACCGTATGCGGGGCGAGGAACAGGCCCTGAAACAGCAGACGGTTGTTGCCGAGCGTGGAGCCGCACTCGCCGCCGATGCCGGGGCTCGTCAGGCGCATGGCCGCGCGCTCGACAAGCTCGCGCTTTCCGGCGATGTAGGCCCCCGTCGGGGCGAGGCCGCCGCCCGGGTTCTTGATCAGCGAGCCCGCGATCAGATCCGCGCCCAGGTCGGTCGGTTCCGATTCCTCCGTAAATTCGCCGTAGCAGTTGTCCACCATGACATGCACGTCCGGCCGCGCCTGTTTCACGGTCCGCACGATCCGGCCGATCTCCGCGACGTTTAAAGCCCTGCGGTCCTCGTAGCCGCGCGAGCGCTGGATCATCACCGCCGCGACGTCCAGGGCTTTGACGGCCTCCGCGATCACCGCGTAGTCCGGTTCCCCCGCCGCCGTCAGCTCGACCTGGCCGTAGCCGATGCCGTAGCTTTTCAGCGAGCCGAAGGCCTCGCCGCTCAGACCGATGGCCGTACGCAGCGTGTCGTAGGGCGTCCCCGTGACCGAGAGGATGCGCTGCCCGGGCCCGGCCAGCGCGAACAGGGCGCAGGTCAGGGCGTGCGTGCCGTTGACGAAGCCGAGGCGCACCAGCGCCGCCTCTGTGCGGAAGACCTCTGCGTAGATCTTGTCCAGCGTCTCCCGGCCCAGATCGTCGTAGCCGTAGCCGGTCGTCCCGGCAAAGCAGGCGTCGGAGACGCGATTGTTCTGAAAGGCCTCCATGACCTTCCGGGTGTTCTCCTCCGCAACGGCGTCGATCTCCTCAAAACGTCCGCGCAGCCTCTCCTGCGCGCGCCGCGCCATCTCGTAAACCTCGGGTTTGATGTCCGTGATCTTCATGCCCCGCCCCCGTTATCATTTTTCTCATCCAGCTCCCACACGACCGATTTGAAGAACCTGCCGCGCTCGGCGAAGTTCCGGAAGTGGTCGAAGGAGGCACAGGCCGGGGAAAACAGCACGATATCCCCCGCCTTTGCCGCTGCGGCAGCGTCGTGGATCGTCTTCCTCAGATCCGTCTCCATATGGATCTCAAGTCCGCTCTTGGCATAATGGGCGGAATGCTGTACCGCGTCCCGTATCTTCTCGGCAGTGTCTCCCGTGAGGAAGAGCTCCTTTGCGTACAAACACAGCTCGTCGCCCAGCGTATCGAAGGGGATGTGCTTGTCGTAGCCCCCCGCGATGACGATGGGCTTTACGCGCATGGCGTGGAGCCCCGCGATCGTGCGCGTCGGAGTCGAGCCGATGGAGTCGTTGATGTACTGCACGCCGCCGAGCTCGCGCACGAGCTCCAGGCGGTGCTCCACGCCCGCGAAGCGCTTCGCGACCGCGGCGCAGACATCGTCCCCGACCAGCCCCTCCGTCGCCGCGAAGGCAGCCAGATAGTTGAGCACGTTGTGCTCGCCGGGCAGCTTGATCTCGTCCTTGTGCAGGATCTCGCGCACCGCGCCGCCGTGTACGCGGCAAAGCACGCCGCCGCGCAGCATGCTGCCCTCCGCGACCTCGCCCCGGTCGGAGAACCAGACCTTGTGCGCTTTCGAGAAGCCCTCGAGATAAGCGCTGTGCTCGTCGTCGAGATTGAGCACCAGCCTTGCGTCCGCGCTCTGATGCTCCAAAATCGCGCGCTTGGCGTCGATGTAGTCCTGAAAATCTTTGTGTTTGTCCAGATGGTTCGGCGTCACGTTCGTCACCACGGCGATGTCCGGCGCGCAGACCATGCTGTGCAGCTGGAAGGAGCTCAGCTCCAGCACCGCGATGTCGTCGGGCAGGATGTCCGGCGTCTCGCACAGCAGCGGATTTCCGATATTCCCGCCCAGATGCACCCGATATCCCGCCGCCTTCAGAAGCTCGGACAGGATGGTTGAGGTCGTGGTCTTGCCGTCGCTGCCTGTGACGGCGATCACCCTGCAGGGGCAGAGCGAGAGAAAGACCTCCATCTCCGAGGTTACAACCGCCCCGCGCTCCGCAGCGGCGACAAGATGCCCATCAAAGGGCATGAGCCCCGGGGTCCGGAAGATCAGCTCCTGATCCAGCCCCTCGAGATAATCCTCCCCCAGGCGCAGCTTCGCGCCCATGGCCTCGAGGCGCGCGGCCTCTTCCCCCAATTGTTCCCGCGTGCGCAGATCGCAGGCCGTGACGTCGCAGCCGCCGCGCAGCAGCAGCTCGACTAGGGGCATATTGCTCACGCCCAGGCCGATGACGGCGATGCGCAGGCCGCATATGCTCTCCACATATTCCGAAAGGGTCAAGCCGAACCCTCCTCACAGAAAAACTAACTATGTAATTATACGGCGTTTGTCCCGTGTTTACAAGAACAACTTGACTTGCGCGGGAAAGATGGCTACAATAAGCCCCGTGAGTTGGCCGAACGACCGCGGGCACGAGGCGAAAGCCTGTGCATGAGGAAAGTCCGGGCTCCGCAGGGCAAGGATAACGGGTAACGCCCGCCAGGGGTGACCCTCGGACAAGTGCAACAGAGATATACCGCCGGGCTCCGGCCCGGTAAGGGTGGAAAGGTGGGGTAAGAGCCCACCCGTCGCATGGAGACATGTGGACGCTGTAAACTCTATCCGGAGCAACACCGTGGAAGGGGGACGCAAGGCCGGCCCGGCCGTCCCCAGGAGGTGGCTTGACCCTGTCGGCAACGGCAGGGCTAGATAGATGGTCGTTCACGACAGAACCCGGCTTACAGGCCAACTCATACCAAGACCCTCCCGATCTGTTCGGGAGGGTCTTGGTATCTTGTGCTTACGACTCTCAGCGTGCAGCGCCGCGCCGCCTTTTCTGCAGCCCGACCGCCCGGCTCAGGCAGAGGAACAGGCTGCAGAAGCTCACGCAGATCCCCCGGTACTGAAACCAGGCGTGGATGCAGGTCGGCTGTGCGGCGACGGAGAACCACACAAGCGGGATCGCCGCCGTCAGAAGCTCCGCACCGATCAGCTCCCGCTCCTCTTTCTCCGGAGTTTTGAAGTACGCCGCGACCACATAGAGCAGCATGGCCAGAAAGACTGCCAGCGTCGGCCACAGCAGCTTGCCCGGAAACACCGTAGCCCACACCGTGCGCAGCGCGTCCGGCGCATGGTACGCCGCGCCGCCCTGCTCCGGCAGCATCTCCAGTCTGCCCAGCAGGGACATCAGCCCGTCATACAGTCCGTCCTCGCTGGTAAAAATACTGGTCATCACAAGCTTTGTCAGCCACATCCCCACGTATCCGTACAGCCACGCTACAAGCGAGGAGAGCACGCCGCGTATCCTTTTCCCGGCGAAAAGCTTCTGCTCCAGACACAGCAGCAGGGGCAGCCCGAGCGTCATCACAGGCGTGGTGTAAAAGTCAAAGAACTGCGTCAGGATCCCGAAACAAACAAAGCAGGTCGAGATCGGCAGTCTCCGCCCGTCTCTCAGCAGATAGAGCATCATGAGAAACGAGAGCGCAAAGCAGCAGAAAAACTGCGGCGAATGGGCCGCCACGGCGGGATTCACCAGCACCAGGGCCAGACCGAAGCAGGCGGCGGTCCGGGTCCCGAGCCGTCCTCCGATCTTCGCCAGCGTCAGAACGAGCAGTGTGAAGAAGGCCAGAGAGAGCAGCCATCCGATCGAGTCGTAGGCAAACGCGAGCAGCAGCGGGCGAAAGAGCAGACGAAAGCCCATCCAGTAACGCACATAGTTTACGTTGGGCGCTTCGCCGTCACACATGGCGAGCATGGCGTCGCTCTGCAGGACTGTGCCGGGCATGAGGATCGGATTGAGAAGGACGTTCTCCGGCTCGTCCGCACGGAGGGTATAGGACTCGATCAGGATCGAAGCGTCCGTGTTGTAGTCCATGATATACGCCATGCGCTCGTTGTCGAACACGTAATCCGATTTCCGGCTGAGCTGGAGCGCAGACTGCCTGAACTGCGGGAAGATCGCAGACTGCGGGATCAGGGAAACGGCGTACAGGAGAATGACCCCGACAACGGCAAAGCAAACGGGCAGTATCAGATTGAGGCAGAGCCGTTTTGTTATCTTCATGGAATCCACCGCATTTTTCAGAGATTCTTGTGGGAAAAGTATAGCATACACCGCTTCCCATTTCAAGAAAAGCATCCGCTCGCATTGTCTGTTTCGCATTCTTCCGCAGTCTCTTTCACGGCAAGACCCTCCCGGGCTGTTCGGGAGGGTCTTTTGTCTGCGATCACTTATAGGGGTCTACATACGGAGGCGGATCGATCGGGTCCTTATAGGGGTCCCGATAGGTTCCCTTGACGAGCTGGTTGACGATGTTCTGGATCGTACGGGGATTGTATCCGGCCGCTCTGAGTCTTCTGATGCGCTCTTCGCCGTCGCCGTACTTGCCTTCCAGCACGTCGTACGCAACGGACAAATCGCTCTGACGTCCGCCTGCCACGGCGTTCAGGTTTTGATCGTCCACTTTTTTGAACGCTTCGTTTGCCATTTTTCTCTCTCCTTCTGGTTGATTGATGGTTAGGGAAACCGTTTTTCCGATGCCGATCGGTGCGTCACTCCGCGTCTTCCCAGTTGTGCCAGACGTTCTGGACGTCGTCGTTATCCTCGAACATGTCGAGCATCTTCTGCATATTCTTGATATCGTCCTCGTTTTCGAGCTTGATGTAGCCGTTCTGCGGCAGCATCTCCACCTGGGCGGAGAGGAGCTTGTAGCCCTTGGCGGTCAGCGCGTCGGCTACGGCCGCCACGTCGTCCTCGGCGGTGTAGACCGTCATGGTTTCGTCGCCCTCGTTCTCGAAGTCGGCGGCGCCGGCGTCGAGCGCGTCCATCATGACCGTATCCTCGTCGAGCTCCTCGTCCTCGTTGTCGATCACGATGACGCCCTTGCGGTCAAAGGACCAGGACACGCAGTTGGCGGCGCCCATGTTCCCGCCGTATTTGTCGAAGTAATGGCGCATCTCGCCCGCGGTGCGGTTGCGGTTGTCGGTCATGGTCTCCACGATGACGGCAACGCCCTGCGGCCCGTAGCCCTCGTAGGTGATCTTCTCGTAGTTCTCGGTATTGCCCGCGCCGAGCGCCTTGTCGATGGTGCGCTTGATATTGTCATTGGGCATGTTGGCGGCCTTGGCCTTGGCGATCACGGCCGCGAGCTTGGAATTGCTGCGGGGGTCCCCGCCGCCGCCCTCCTTGACCGCGACGATCATCTCGCGCGCGATCTTGGTAAAGGCCTGCGCGCGCTTTGCGTCGGCCGCGCCCTTTGTTTTCTGTATATTGTGCCACTTGGAATGTCCGGACATGATAACAACTCCTCTTATGTGAAACTGGTGTGTTGAAAAATCAGCTTTTATATTTTAGCATATCCGTTCCAAGCTGACAAGGGAAAATTCTACACCGACTTCGGGATCAGCAGCATCCCGCCCGGCGCGTCCGCAGCCGCACAGGCTTCGATGGCCTCCACGCTGGAATGGTAGCGTTTGGCGAGCTCCCACAGGCTCTCGCCCTCCCGCCGGACCATGGTGAGTGTCGGAAGGCTGCCGCTGTCAAAGGCCTGCTCCTCGTCGAGCGTGACCGTGCTGATGCTGACAATCTCGGCCGTTTTCGTGCAGAGGAGCTGCGCCTCCAGCGTGACGCGCGCCTCCAGGTTCTTCCCGGCAGGCCGCAGCTCGGCCTCCGTGAGCGCCGCGTTCAGCAGCCGGAGTTCTCCGCTGCCGCAGTCGCCCTCCGGGTTCAGCGTCCTGCGCAGCGCGGTCATCTCTCCGCTCTCGCTGCGGCAGAGCATGTCAAAGCTGACGGCCGCGCTCAGTCTCCCGTTTTCCAGGCTGCAGCGCGAGAGGCTCGGGAAAACGCAGAGCAGATCGGCGCAGTCCTCCGTCAGCTCGATGCTGTCCGCGGCGGAGATGCGCACGGTACGCTGCTCTTCCGCGCTTTCAAAGAGCTGTGTCTCCGTTTCGGCCGCGAGCGGCATCAGATTGCTGTACGCGTCTGCAACGCTTCTTATTGATACTCGGCTTCTCCCGACAAACTGCAGCAGGATGTGCAGCTCCGCGTCCAGCACCTTTTCTCCGCTGATGCTGTCCGCAAGGTCGTAATACGCGCCAGTGAGCTGCGGCTGCACGCTGCACAGATCCATGCTCTCACAGCCGATATCGAGGATCTGTGAGAAGGGCTCCTCAAAGCTGAGCCGGACCGGCGCTTCCCCGTCGTCGGCCAGACAGGCGGTCTCAATGACTGCCTTTCCTTTGACCACGGCCTTGCTGCCGATGAGCTGGCAGCCCTCCGTGCGCAGCTCCGTCCTCTCGCCGATCAGGCGCTCCGGCTTCGGCTTTCCCGCCGGGAAGGGATACTGCCCGTTGAGCACAAAGCTCTTTTCGCATACCGCGCTGGGGAGCGTCAGTTCCTCCTGTGCACAGCAAACATGCAGGCCCATACAGCTCTCCTGTGGCGGCGCCGTCTCCACAATGACGCTCTCCGCCGTAAAAACGCCGAGCTCCGCCGCAAGATCGAAGGTCACGGACAGCTTGCGTGGGTTGAGCATCCTGGCGTCCGTTGCCATTACGCAGAGCGAGATCTGCGTCAGCTCCTCCCCTGTCAGCTCCGGGATCTCAAACTCCGCCGAAAAGGGCTTTACCACCCGCAGGCTCGTAAGCCGCTCCCGACTCTCCGAGATGCAGAGCACCCAGGCGCGGGCCTCGCCGGTGATGAGTACGCCGCGTCCGTTCAGATCCTTGCTTTTAAGCAGCACGCCGCTCTGCACCGCCGCGATCCTTCCGATGTCCTCGTCCGTATC
This sequence comes from Oscillospiraceae bacterium, assembly GCA_024691985.1. Lineage (GTDB taxonomy): Bacteria > Bacillota > Clostridia > Oscillospirales > Oscillospiraceae > Limivicinus. The sequence goes on from JAILNC010000099.1 coordinate 53,375, forward strand.
CGGGACTACGCTCTCTACGCTCTCCTGAAGCCTTTTGCTCAGTCTCATGCTCTCCCGGAAGCAGGAGTCCTGTCTCTTTTCAAAAACGATTTCCATTACACGCTCCTGTCTGCCGCTCGGTTTTCATAAGCGCTGATCTCCATAAGCGGCGGATGGAGATGCACGATGTCGGGACGTTTGTCCCAGTCCCAGACTGTTGACACCCCCATGCCGGCCAGGTCGGACATGCATGGGGAGATTGTGAAGAGGAGACGGGGAGTCCCCTCTTCACGTTCAATCTACGCCAAGATGGGAACTTTTTTGAAGTTTCCATTTTGGCCGCCGCAAGCTGTCGACATTTTGACGACAGCTTGCGGCGGGACGCAAATCCTGTCCCGCCCCGTTCCATTCCTATTCCGTCCCGCCCCCGTCTATTCCCCCGTGCGCCGCCGCGTCAGCAGCTTTGCCAGAAAGCGCGGCATCTTGATGATGTAGATCTTCATATCCTGCTCCTTTCCCCTTCTCACAGATCCGCATGCGAGACTCCCCTGCACCGTTTGTTCTCTGTTTTGCATTCGCTTCAGCTGCAGCGGATATACCAGATCCCGAACCCGATCAGAAGCACCGCCAGGATGAACCACCAGAAGGCCGAAGGCAAAACCAGAGAGAGGATGATGATCAGCCCCGCGAAGATCGCGACGAAGCCCAGCATGCAGTGCCGTCCCCTGCGCATAACAAACCGCCCCCCGCGCCGTAAACTCATTGCAGTCTACGCGGGAGGCGGTCTGTTTATTCTGTTTTAGTCGTCTTTATATTCCCAAAACTTGTGCTGCGCGCTCAGTTCGTACAGACGTATGTAGGAGCGGTAGCGGCTTTCGTCGATCTCTCCGGCCTGTACCGCGGCTCTCACGGCGCAGTCCGGCTCCTTCAGATGCGCGCAGTCGTGGAAGCGGCATTTTCCGAGATAAGGGGAGAATTCGATGAAATCATATTGGAGGTTTTCTTTCTCGATGACGTTCGTCATCATCACGTCCAGCGAGGCAAAGCCGGGCGTGTCGGCAATGTAGGTGCCGTCCCCGAGGGCGTAGAGCTCCACATGGCGGGTCGTATGCCTGCCCCGCCCGAGCTTTTCGCTGACCTCGCCGGTCTTGATATCCGCCCCGGGCAGCAGGACGTTGAGGATGCTGGACTTGCCCACGCCCGAATTGCCGGTGAAGGCGCAGACCCTGCCCCGCAGAAGCGCAAGCAGGGCGTCCGTCCCCTCGCCGGTCTCGGCGCTGGTGCGGAGCACCGGATAGCCGGTTTTCCCGAACAACTCGTACAGCCTGTCGCCGGGGTCGAGATCGGTCTTGTTGATGCAGATCACAAGACCGCAGCTCGCCTCCTCCGCGATGACCGACAGTCTGTCGATCAGAAAGGGATCGGTCACGGGGTTTACGTTGGCCGCAACGAAAACGAGCGTGTCGATGTTGGCGACGGCCGGCCGGATAAACCAGTTTTTGCGAGGCAGGACCTCGTCGATCCTTCCCTTCCCATGCGCGTCCTGACTGCAGCGCACCCTGTCGCCCACGAGCGGGGAACTGCCGTCCAGGCGGAAGCGGCCGCGCGCCTTGCACTCGATGAGCTCATCCCCGGCCGCGACATAGTAAAAGCCGCTGAGCGCCTTGACAATGATGCCTTCCTTCAATCAGCCGTCTCCTCTGCTGCGTTCTCAAACCATAGGTCCGGACGAGACCTTCAGATAGATTTTCGCGTGCTCCTCGATCTCGGTGAAGGCCTCCGCACTCTGCCCGATCACGGTCCCGGCGTCGACGTCGCTCGTCGTCCAGTCGGAGCCGCCATAGCTCAGCCCTGCGTTTTCCAGCTTGCTGATGGCCGCTTCCTCCGAAAGGCCGATGACGTTCGGCATGCGCACATAGCTGGTCTGCGGTCCGGTGCTGACCGTGACATAGACCGTCGAGCCGGAGCTCATCTGCTCGCCCGCGCTAGGACTTGTCCGAATGACATAGTCCTTCGTGACCGAGCCGGAGGTCTCGTTCTCGATGTCCACGATGAAGCCGGCCTGCTGCAGGCGGGTCTTGGCCTCGCGGTAGTCCAGATTCACCACGTCCGGCACCTCGGTGAAGACCATGCCCGTGCTGACGGACAGCTCGACCTTGATGCCTTCGGGCGTGATCATCATGCTGCGGCCCGGGTCCGGATCCTGGGAGAGGATGGTGCCGCTCTCGGTCTCGGTATCGATCACGTAGACGACGTCGAAGCTGTAAAGCGACGCGTACTCGGCGTTGTCCACCACGCGCTGGTAATCCTTTCCGCAGAAATTCGGAAGCGTGATGCGCTCCGCCGGGGTAAAGACCTCGGCCAGCCAGAAATCCCACATGAACACGAACAGGGCCAGGCACAGCGCCAGCGCCCCGAAGGTGCCCATCAGGAAGGTGACGCGTCTCGCCCTGCGGTGACGGAGCCGGAAGCGCTCCTTGTTCATCTCGCTGACAGAGCGGATGGGCATGACCGCAGGGTTTTCCAGCGGCTTCTTCTCAGGCTCCGATTTCTTGAGCTGCTCCTGCACAAAGGCGTCCAGATCCTCCAGCAGCTCGTTTGCGCTCTGGTAGCGCTGGGTGATGTCGGCGCACATGGCCTTGAAGGTGATGCGCTCGAGCTCTGCGGGGACCTCCGGCACCAGCTCGTGCGGCGCCACGGCCTGGGCGTTCATATGCTTGACGGCGATCTCTCCGATGGTCTCGCCCTCATAAGGCTTCTGTCCTGTGAGCATCTCGTACATCACGACGCCGAGAGAGTACAGGTCGCTCCTCGCGTCGGGCAGCTCGCCGCGCGCCTGCTCGGGCGCGATATAGTGAATGGAGCCGATTGCCTGCCCGTCGCTCTCATGGGCCTCGTTTTCCAGCGCGGCGATGCCGAAGTCCTCGACCTTGATCGTGCCGTCGCGCAGCATGAGGATGTTCTGGGGCTTGATGTCCCGGTGGATGATGCCGCGCTCATGGGCGTGCGAAAGCGCGCGGGCGATCTGCCGCGTGAAGTGCAGGACCTCCCGCCAGTTGAGCACGCCGCGCTTGTCCATATACTGCCGCAGGGTGATACCGTCTACCAGTTCCATCACTATGTATTCGATATCATCGCTGTGGCTGACGTCATAGACGCCAACGATATTCGGGTTGGAAAGCATGGCGACCGCGTGGGCCTCGGCGCAGAAGTTCCTGCGGAACTCCTCGTCGGACGCCATCTCGTCGCGCATGATCTTAACGGCGACGCTGCGGTTGAGCCTTCTGTCCGTCGCCTTGTAGACCACCGACATGCCGCCTTCGCCGATCAGCTCGAGGATCTCATAGCGCTCGTCCAGGATCTGGCCGATGTACTTGTCTTGATTCTCCATAGATCTCTCCGTTCGGGCTTCAGCGCATGACCGCAACAACCGTCACATTGTCCCGCGCGCCGCGGTTGAGCGCCTTGCTCATCAGCGCGCGGCACAAAAGCTCGGGCTCCTGGTATTCCCGGGCGTAGTCCAGCATCTCCAGATCCGAAACGATGTTGGACAGGCCGTCGGAGCAGAGCAGCAGCACGTCGCCGCTCTGCAGGGAAAACTCAAAATAATCGCAGTCCACGTCCCCCTCCGTGCCGAGGGCGCGGGTGATCACATTCTTCTGCGGGTGGGTGCGGGCCTGCTCCTTCGTGATCGCGCCCGCCTCCATCAGCTCCTCGACGAGGGAGTGATCGCGGGTGATCTGACTGATGCTGTTGCTGCGGCGCGAGATGTGATAGGCCCTGCTGTCGCCGACATTGATAATATACCCTTTTCCGTTGTATTTTATCACGCCGCCGACGATCGTCGTACCCATGCCGTTGAAGGCGTCGTCAAAGTGGGAATACTCGAAGGAAACGCCGTTGGCCTCTCTGCAGGCGTTTGTGAGGATACGGCGGTAATCCGTCGTCCGGGCGACGCGGGAGGTAAGCTTTGCGTAGATGTAGGAGACGAAAGCTTTGTTGGAGAGCTGGCTGGCGATCCCGCCCGCCTTGGCTCCGCCCATGCCGTCGCACAGCGCGACGATCATGCAGGATTTGGGCTCGCACTTCTCGATGATGAAACAGTCCTGATTGTCCTTGCGGACCTTGCCCTTGTCGGTCAGGCCGAAGCTCTTCATGCCTTGTCTCCTCCTTTCGTCTGCATTTTGCGCCGCAGCTGGCCGCAGGAGGCGTCCACGTCTCCGCCCAGCCTGCGCCGGACCGTGATGTTCACGCCCTGCTGCTCGAGAATACGGATGAATTCCTTCATATGCTCCGGCGTCGAGGGCCGGAAGGGCCGCTCCTCCACATGGTTGAGCGGGATCAGATTGACATGGGCCGCGACGGCGCGGGCGTGTCCGGCCAGCAGTCTGGCCTGCGCGGGACTGTCGTTGACGCCGTCGATCATAGCGTACTCGAAGGAGATGCGCCGCCCCGTCTGTTCGTAGTAATCGCGGCAGGCTTTGATCAGCGCGTCGACGCCGCGTCCGCGGTTGGCGGGCATGAGCTTCGAGCGCGTCTCGTCGTCCGGGGCATGCAGCGACACCGAGAGGGTCAGCTGCAGCTCCTGTGCGGCGAGCTCCGGAAAGCGTTCGATCAGTCCGCAGGTGGACAGCGAGATATGCCGCATGCCGATGTTCAGCCCGTCGGGATGGTTCACCAGACGCAAAAAGCGCATCACGTTGTCAAAATTGTCCAGCGGCTCGCCGATGCCCATGAGCACGATGTTGGAGATGGACAGGCCGGAATCGAGCTGCGAGAAAAGCACCTCGTCCAGAATCTCGCCGGCGTCAAGATCGCGCACCAGTCCGCCGATGGTGGAGGCGCAGAAGGCGCAGCCCTGTCGGCAGCCCACCTGCGAGGAGACACAGACCGTGTTGCCGTGCTTATAGCGCATGACCACCGTCTCCACGGCGTTGCCGTCGGCAAGCTCCCAGAGATACTTGATCGTCCCGTCCAGCGCCGAAACCTGCTTTGACAGAACCTTCGGCTCGTGGATCGAAAAGCGTCCGTCCAGCTTTTCGCGCAGGGCCTTCGGCAGATTGCTCATCTGTCCGAAATCCCGCACGCCGCGCGAAAGCCACTGGAAGATCTGGGCGGCGCGAAACTTCACCTCGCCCAACGCGGCAAGCTCCGCTTCCAGTTCCGCGGGCAGGAGGGAGACGATATTCGGTTTTGTTTCCCCCTTGGGCATCCTGCTCTCCTATCGTTTCCGCAGCTTGGCGACAAAGAAGCCGTCGGTCCCGGTTATGTTCGGCCAGAAGGTGACCATTCCGTTTTCGGACTTAAGCTCTCCGATCGAAAACTCCTCGGGCACAAACGCGGGGTACTGTTTCAGAAAGTCCTCGACGACCCTCTCGTTTTCCTCCTCCAGCACCGTGCAAGTGGAGTACAGGAAAACGCCGTCTTTTTTCAGATAATTTGAGAGATTATCGGTAATATCCGCCTGGATCTGCGGCAGTTTTGTGATACTTTCCCACTTTTTTGAACGGATTTCGGGCTTTTTCCGTATCACGCCGAGGCCGGAACAGGGCACGTCCGCAATCACGAGATCGAAGCTCTCCGCCAGCTCCGGGGCGTATTCCCGCGCGTCCGCCGCCCGGGTCTCCACGATCGAGATCCCCAGTCTTTTAACGCCTTCCGTGACCAGCCGCAGCTTCTTTTCGTGGATGTCGCAGGCGAGGATCTCGCCTTGATTTTTCATCCGCAGCGCCGCGGCGAAGCTCTTGCCGCCGGGGCTCGCGCAGGCGTCCAGCACCCGCATCCCGGCTTCCGGCGCGGCGGCCTCCACGGCCAGTCTCGCCGCCCTGTCCTGCACGTAAAACAGCCCTTCCTCATAGCCCGGAAGCTCCTGCGGCGCAGCGGCCGCGAGTGTCAGGCAGCCCGGCAGATCGGGACATGCTTCAAAGCTAAGCTCAGCGCGCTGCAGGGCGCGAATGTAGTCCGCGGCTTCGATCTTCAGGGTGTTGACCTGGATCGTCAGCGGCGCGGGGCGGTTGTTGGCTGCGAAGAAGGCCTCCGTAAAGGCATAGCCCTTCCGCTCGCACAGCAGTTCGGCCAGCCAGAGCGGATGGCTGTAGAGAATCGAAAGATATTCCGGCGTGCCCTCTCCCGGGATCACGGGCAGGTCGCCGCGTGCATCGGCGATGCGGCGCAGCACGGCGTTGACAAGTCCTGCGGCGCGGGTGCAGCCCGCGGCCCTGCAGAGAGCGACGGACTCGTCCACGGCGGCGCGGGCGGGCACGCGGTCGAAGAACAGGAGCTGACACACGCCGAGGCGCAGCACGTCGCGCACCGTCGGCTCCAGCTTTGAAGTACAGAAGGAGCCGATATAAAAATCGCAGAGAGCGCTGTTTTCCAGTACGCTCAGGCAGAGTCTCGACGCAAAGGCGGCTTCGCGGCGGTCAAGGCCGTATTTCTTTACGACGCTGTCCATCGCAGCGCCGGACCAGGCCCCGTCCCGCCGACAGCGCATCAGCGCCTCCAGGGCGGCTTGACGGGCGCTCATGACAGGGCGATGCGGTGGCCGCGCAGGAAATCCCCGGCCAGCATCCGCTTTTTCCCGGGCGCCTGCAGCTCGGTGATCAGCAGGGTCTGCCCGTCGGCGCAGGCGATCTCGATGCCCGCCTCCCCGGCAGAGACGATCGCGCCGGGCGCTTTCTCCGTGCGGGCATCGGTATAGGCCGCGCCGAAGACGCGAAAGCACTTTCCCTCCAGCTCCATGGTCGCGACCGGCCAGGGCTGGAGTCCGTATATGTGCTTGACGATCTCCCGCGGCTGCTTGTTCCAGTCGATGGGACAGATGGATTTATCCAGCATTTTGACATAGCTGGCCTGCGTGTGATCCTGCGGTGTGCGCGGCGCTGTGCCGTCCTCGATGGCGCGCAGTGTTTTGATCAGCAGCTCGGCACCCATGCGCATCAGGCGGTCAAAGAGCTCGCCTGCGGTCTCAAATTCGCCGATCGCGGTGCTCTCCGTAAAGATCACGTCGCCGGCGTCCATGTCATGGGACAGATACATGGTGCTCACGCCCGTGACTTCGTCGCCGTTGAGCACGGCCCACTGGATGGGCGCGGCCCCACGGTACTTCGGCAGCAGCGAGCCGTGGACGTTTACGGCCCCGTAGGGCGGCAGGGCTAGCATGTCGTCCGGCAGGATGCGGCCGTAGGCCACGACCACGAGGATATCGGGCGAAAGCTCCCGCAGGATGGCGAGCGCAGTCCCGTCCCGCATCTTCTCCGGCTGATATACCGGCAGGCCGTGCTTGAGCGCCAGCTCCTTGACCGGGGAAAAGCTCAGCTCCATCCCGCGGCCTTTGGGCTTGTCCGGCTGCGTGAAGACGCCGACGACGTCATAGCCCTCGTCGAGCAGCTTATCAAGGGACGCGGCGGCAAAGTCCGGCGTGCCCATAAATACGATCTTCACTCCTCGACCACGCCCTTTTCCAGTTCCTCTTCGGTGAGCATGCGCTCGCATTTGGAGGTAAAAACGACGCCGTCGAGATGGTCGATCTCATGGCAGAAGCAGCGGGCTGTCAGGCCCGTGCCCTCGACCTCGAAGAAGTCTCCGTTGCGGTCCTGCGCGCGGACCTTCACGTGCATGGGGCGGCGGACAAGGCCGTACTCCCCCGGCACGCTCAGACAGCCCTCAGCCCCGAACTGCTCGCCCGAGCTCCCGATGATCTCGGGATTGACCAGCTCGATGAGGTATTCTTCCTCACCCTCGGGCACGTTGGTTTCCAGCACGATGCAGGCGCGGCGCAGCACCCCCACCTGGGGCGCGGCAAGACCCACGCCGTTTTCCGTGGAGAGCGTGTCCGCCATGTCGTCCAGAAGCTGGTGGAGGCGGGGATTGAATTCGGTAACAGGACGGCAGTGCTTGTACAGCGTCGGCTGTTCCTTGGTCAGAATGTTTCTGCGAGCCATTTGCTTCTCCTATCTGCCGCATAGCGGCATCGGTATATGGGAAAGCGCACCGCAGCGGTGCGAAAAATCAGTCGGTCGGGTCGTTGTCCGCCCAGATCGAGACGTCCCCAAAGCGTTTATCGCGGCAGGCCTCCATCACGACGGAGGCCACGAGCGCGCGGATACCCTGCGCACGCGGGGCATAGATCATCACACGGTAGCGGTAGCGGTTGTTCACCTTTGCCACCGCGAGGGGGGCCGGGCCGAGGATGTGCGCGCCGGAGGACGGATCGGCAAGCTCGTCCAGACGCTGCCGCAGCGCGCGGCAGGCGCGAACGACATGGTCCTCGTTCTCGCCGGAGACCGTCACCGCCAGAAGCTCCGAAAACGGCGGGGTGTTCTGGAGCCTGCGCAGCTCGAGCTCGGAGGCATAAAAGGCCTCGTAGTCCTGCGCCGCCGCCTGTACGATGATCTCATTGTCCGGGGTGTAGGTCTGGATGACGGCGCGGCCCGGCTTGGCGCCGCGGCCGCTGCGCCCAACGACCTGCGTGATGAGGGAGAAGGTGCGCTCCCCCGCCCGGTAGTCGCCCGCGTAGAGACTCTGGTCGGCGGAGATCACGCCCACCAGCGTCACGTTCTCAAAATTCAGCCCCTTGGTCACCATCTGCGTGCCGACCATGATGGGGATACGCTCTTCCCGGAAACGGTCCAGCAGCTTCTCGTGGGAACCGGCGGGCGTGACCGTATCGGTATCCATACGGAGGATCTGTGTGTCGGGAAAGAGCTCCTTCAGCTCGGTCTCGACCATCTGGGTGCCCGCGCCGATGCGGCGGAGCGTTCCCCCGCATTCGGGACAGGCAGCGTCCGGGCGGCGGGAATAGCCGCAATAGTGACAGATCAGGCGGTCGGAGACGCTGTGATAGGTCAAAGAGACGCTGCAGCGGGGACAGCGGTAGGTATAGCCGCACTCCCCGCAGCTCACGAGGCGGTTGGCCCCGCGGCGGTTGATGAACAGGATGCTCTGCTCCCCGCGCGTGAGATTGGTCTCGATCTGATCACGCAGGAGCGTGCTGATGCTGCCGCCGTTGCCGCGGCGCAGCTCGCGCTTCATGTCGACGATCTCGACCGCGGGCAGCGCCTGCTCGTTGTAGCGGCTCTCCAGGCGGAAAAAGCCGTAGCGCCCCGTCTGCGCGGCGTACATGCTGGTCAGCTCCGGCGTGGCCGAGCCGAGAAGCAGCAGGCAGCCCGCCTTCGCGCAGCGGTATTTCGCCACGTCGCGCGCGTTGTAGCGGGGGATGTTCTCGGATTTGTAGGTCTCCTCCTGCTCCTCGTCGATAATGAGCAGGCCAAGGTCCTCGCAGGGGGCGAAGACCGCGCTGCGCGTGCCGATGACCACGCGCGCCTTGCCGCTTTTGACGCGTTTCCACTCGTCGTAGCGCTCCCCGACCGGGAGGCTCGAATGGAGGACGGCCACCTCGTTTCCGAAGTGGGAGGAAAAGGTCTGGATCATCTGCGGCGTCAGCGCGATCTCCGGGACAAGAAGAATGACGCCCCGTCCACGGCGGAGCTGACGGTCGATCAGATGAATATAAACGCTTGTCTTGCCGCTGCCCGTGACGCCGAAGAGCAGGGCCGCGCCGCTCTCGCCGGACTCAGCCAGAGCGCTGATGCCCGAAAAGGCGCGCTCCTGCTCCTCCGAAAGTGTGGGAAGCGGCTGGGTTTCCCCGACATGGATCTGGACGCGGCGATATGTCTCGCGCTGATAAAGCTCCACAAGTCCGGCCTTTTCCAGCGCCTTGAGCGAGGATCGTCCCGCGCCCGCATGCACGAGCAGTTCCCGGGTCGGAATGGCCTCAAAGGCGGCGAGCTGCTCCAGGATCGCGGACTGTGTGGGCGAACGCAGGCGTTTCGCCTGCGCCGCTTCCATGGCATCCTCGGGCGGGAGCAGGAGCCTTGCCATCTCCTGCGTCTTGTCATGGGCGCGGCGGCGGCCCTCCTCGTCGAACCAGAGGCCGGCGGGCAGCATGGCGCGCACGGCGTCATAGACCGTACAGAAGAAGCGTTCACGCATGAAGAAGGCAAGCTTGAGCTGTGAGGGCGTCAGCACCGGCGCCTCATCCAGCACGCTAAGGATCGCCTTGAGCGGGCGGTCAAAGCTGCTGTCCTCCGTTACGGCGAGCAGCACGCCCTCTGTCCGACGGTTGCCGCGGGAAAAGGGCACGTACACGCGCACGCCGGGAACGGCCTTCTCCGCCAGCTCCGCGGGGATCAGGTAGTCGTAAGGCTTGTCCAGCCAATATGTGGCGGCCGAGACCGCGATTTTCGCGACGAGCCTGGACATGCGGCGTACCTCCGCGCAGATGTCTTGAGCTTGTCATTCTGAGCGGAGCCGCGTAAGCGGCGCAGTCGAAGAATCTGTATGCTCCGGGCGGAAAAGATCCTTCGACTCGCTTCGCTCGCTCAGGATGACAGATAAAGATTTGGCTGTTTCAGCGTACTGATCCTTATTTCTTGATGCTGAGCTTGCCGGTGTACACCTCGTCGATGGCGGCGGAAACAGCCTTGCGCTCCAGCGGGAGCTGCTTTTCCTCGGCCTCGGCGGACAGGGTCCTGGCGCGTCTCGCGACGAGATTCACGAGCTGGTAGCGGCTGCCGATCTTATCGACGAGCTCGGCGACGGGGGGATAAAGCATCATAGTGAGTTCTCCATTCTGCCGCTTTCTGCCGCGGCGGGCGATTTTACATTTTTACAGCTTTTTCAGCCAGGCGGCGCGGTCTGAAAAGCGCCAGTGCGCAGCCTCGATGATGGCGTCCAGAGCATGGGCCGCGTTATCAAGATCCTCGTTGACGATGAGGTAGTCGTAGAATTCGGCCTCATGAAACTCCTGCCGCGCGCGTTCCAGTCTCGAGGCGACGGCCTCCTCCGTATCGGTCCCGCGGCTGCGCAGGCGCTGCTCCAGCACCTCGAGCGAGGGTGGCGCGATGAAGATCATCACGGCCTCGGGCATCGCCGCTCTTACCTGCCGCGCGCCCTGTACCTCAATATCGAGCAGGACATTCATGCCCTCTTTCAGCTTTTGCTCCACGAAGGCCCGGGGCGTTCCGTAGCCGTTGGAGACATACTCGGCATATTCGAGCAGCTCGTCCCGCTCGACCATCTCGTGAAAGCGGGTACGGTCAATGAAGAAATACTCCCTGCCGTCCACCTCGCCGGGGCGGGGTGCGCGCGTCGTGACCGAGGTCGAAAAGCAGACGTCCGTCCGCCCCTCGATCGCCCTGTTCACCACGGTGCTTTTGCCCACGCCGGAGGGCCCGGAGATCACGATCAGTCTGCCCGTTTCATTCATCTGTCAAACCGCCTTCCTGCTGTTTCTCCGCACAGCGCGCCGCGATGGTCTCAGGCGGGAGCGCGGAGAGGATGACATTGCCGCTGTCCATGGTGATGACGGAACGCGTGCTGCGCCCGAAGGAGGCGTCGATCAGCAGGCCGCGCTCACGCACTTCCTGGATCATGCGCTTGATCGGCGCGGACTCCGGCGAGACGATGGCGACGATCCGCTCCGCCGAGACAAGGTTGCCGAAGCCGATGCTCACAAGCTTCATGTCGGCGCCCTCACTCGATGTTCTGGATCTGCTCGCGGATCTTTTCGATCTCGGATTTGAGATCCACGACCGTGTGCGCGATCTGGGAGCTCTGGCATTTGGAGCCGATGGTGTTGGCCTCGCGGTTGAACTCCTGGATCAGAAAGTCGATCTTCCTGCCCGTGGGCGAGCTGCCGTCGATCATGGTGCGCAGCTGGCTCATGTGGCTGCGCAGACGCACGGTCTCCTCATCCACGGCGATATGGTCGGCAAAGATCGCAGCCTCCGCGAGGATGCGGTTCTCGTCAATGCCGGCCGTGCCCAGGACCTCGGCCATCTTCGCCTCGAGCCGGGCGCGGTATTCCGCCACGGTCTGCGGCGCGGCCTCCTCGACCGTACGCACCAGCGCGTCGATGGTCCCAAGCCGGGAGAGCACGTCGTCCCGGAGCTTCGCCCCCTCGCGCAGGCGCATGGCTTCAAAGTCGCAGAGGGCACGCTCGGCGATCTCCACGACGCCCGCGGTAATGGCGTCGGCGTCCAAATCCTTCTTCTCGACGCACAGCACGTCAGGGAAGCGGCTTACAGCCGTCGCCGTCACATCGTCCGGAAGCGAATACTCCGCCGCGATCGAACGCAGCGCGTCCAGATAGCCCTTCAGAAGCGCTTCGTTGACCTTGACGGTCATGTCCCCGGCGGAGGCGGTGTCCACACTCACGAACACGTCGACCTTGCCGCGGCTGATGTGCTTCTGCACGGCGGCCTTGACCGCATCCTCAGCAAAAAGGAAGCTGCGGGGCATGCGTACGGACGCGTCCAGATAGCGGTTGTTGACGCTCTTGAGTTCCACGCTGATGTTCAGGCCCTCGACAGTGCCCTTGGCGCTGCCGTAGCCGGTCATGCTTTTGATCATAAATCCTCCGCCCTATTGAAGGGAAATGATATCGAACGTAATGGCGTTTTTGTTTTTGCCGAGACGCTGACTGAGCACGACGGTCACGGCCCCGAGCACGATCCCGGCGAAGGTCGCGAGGATGCACAGCCCCTCCCCCGCGCCGAGGGACCAGGCCGCGAAGTAACCCAGCACCGCCAGGACGATCGGCAGGATATAGACCAGAAGGATCGCCCCGTAAACCTTTGACGACCTGCTCTCGATCACGACGCGCTGCCCGGGCCTCGCTCCGATCAGATTGCGCGCCGGGGTTTTCAGCTCGCTCTGGAAGACGCAGGCCTCACAGCTGGCGCAGTTTGAGCCGCAGGCGGTGCCGCGGCTGACCACGACCTCGGCCATGCCGCCGTCAAGACAGCGATATACGATGGCGTCCTGCGTCATGCTCCCGTCCTCTGGATATCGACCGCGATGTCGTAGTGGCCGATCGCCCCGACATCCGTGAAGCCGTCCACATAGATGCGGACTCTCGGCATGTAGGTACCGGTCGAGCCGCCCATGTCCGTCAGATCCGCGACCGCGCGGATATTCTCGTCCTTGATCTGGGCAAGACTCTCGGGATTGCCGCGCAGCTTGACCTCGAGACTCTCCGTCCCGATCGTGGCCTCAAAGCCCTCGGGCAGATTGGCATAGTCGATGTTCGTCACCTTGAAGGTCTTCGTCTCCAGACCAATGATCTCGACCGTGACCTTCGCCTCGGTCGCGCCGGTGGTGTTCTCGAGCGTGTTGTCGATGGAGATGGGATAGGTCTCGCTGAAGCTGGAGGCGAACTCCGTCAGATCAATGGTCGCGAGATTGATTTTGTTCAGGCCGGACAGGAGCTTCGAGTCGCCCGCCAGCGAGATCGACGCAGGCTCGATCGTGACCTTGGTGTTCTCCGCTGTCGCGCCGCCGCCGTCTACCAGATTGACGCCGAGCTGGACCTCCTTGAGCATCAGAATCGGAAGCGTTGCGATCACCGTATCCGTCGAAACGCTGAGCCCTGCCGTCTTGGCCGGCATCCCGTCCGCGCCCATCAGCGTGTAGCCCGTCTCGACCTCGTAGGTGCTGTCCACATCCTCCTTGCCGAAGGAGACCCATGCGTATTCAATGTCCTTCAGATTGGCCTCCGGTCCGGAGACCGTGATGGTGGCCGGCTCAAAAACCGGCGTCCTCGCCGTATAGTCCTTCGCGATCGAGCCGTCGAAGCTGCCGCGCACCTGCACGGATTTCGAGGTCAGCTGCGTGACGAGGAAGTTGATCGTCTCCGGCGTTTTGCTCGTTACGCGGAGATTGGAGGTGTCCGTCCCTTCCGGAAAGATGACCGAATACTGCTGCGAGGTATAGGCCGCGCGCGAGAGCTTTGAGACGTCGATCTTTGCGGACAGCATGCTCGCATCAAGCCCCGCCACGATGCGTCGCGGGCCCACGACATCGACCTCAACCGAGCCTTCGTACAAATCCGTGATGACCAGATTTTTGGTATCGCGCAAATAATCCTCACCAGTATACTCGATCGCTACGCCTTTGAAGGTTTTTGTGTATTCATCGCCCTCCACGCTCGAGACGTAGACCCAGATGGTCAGCGACATGAGCAGAGATACGATCATCCAGAAAGCGCTGCTTTCATATATTTTTTTGATTTTCGTTTTCATTGTCGATCTCAGCTCCTGTAAAGAGACTCTTCATCCAGTTCTTCATGTTTGTCCTGCTGTCCGTTTTCTCCTCGGGGATCAGGTTCTCCATGAGAACCTTCCTGAGCTCGTCCGCGCTCAGGTGGCGTTTTAATTCTCCCTTGTTCAGCGCCACCGAAATCGCGCCGGACTGCTCCGAAACGATCACGACAAGCGCGTCCGATTCCTCACAGACGCCGAGGGCCGCGCGGTGGCGCATCCCGAGATCCCGGCTCAGATTCGTCCTGCCGGTCAGCGGCAGCATACAGCCCGCGGCCTCGATTCGCCCGTCGCGGATGATCACGGCGCCGTCATGCAGCGGCGAGTTTTTGAAAAACAGGTTCATCAGCAGGTCGGCGCTCGTATCGCCGTTGACGATCGTGCCCGTCGAGATCACCGCGGCCAGCGAGACAGAGCGCTCAAACACGATCAGCGCGCCCGTGGGCGGCTTCGTCGCAGCCATGTCCATACAGGCCCGCACCGTCTGGTCGATGCAGTCCGCCATCACGCCCGCGGTACCGGAGCGCAGAGAGTTCAGCGAGCTGCCGACGCGCTCAAGCGCACGGCGCAGCTCGGGCTGGAAAATGATCACGAGCGCGATGACGCCCAACTCCACAACCTTGCGCAGGATGAACTTGATCATGATCAGGCCGAAGAATTCGGACAGCCACAGCGCAAGCAGGAGCATGATGACGCCCTTGGCAAGGTTGATGAAGTTGGACTTTCGCACAAATCCGATCAGCCAGTAGATCAGAAAGGCGACGATGATGATATCAACAAAATCGGAAATGCCGATGGTCGTCAGATAGCTGCCGGCCCGGCTGAGCGCATTGGTGATCGTTTCCATACCCGTTTCCCCATGTCCGCAGTTCGTAAGCTTTCGTTGAATAACTAACTAAGTTATTATATCGCAGAAATGAGGAAAAGGCAATAACCTTAACGTATCCGCCGCAACAATTCTCCTAGGATCCCGACAAAGCGCGAAAGCTCCGCCGCGCTTGTGAAGGGAGACAGGCTGGCACGGATCGTCCCGGTCTCCAACGTGCCGGCGCTCCGGTGCGCAAGCGGGGCGCAGTGCAGACCGCTGCGCACGCATACGCCGTGCGAAGTCAGCAGCTGCGCCGCCTCCTCGCAGTCGAAGTCCCGGAGACGGAAGGACAGGACGCCGCTCTGCGTCCCCGTCGGTCCGGCAAACACTTCGACGCCGTCCAGTGCCGACAGACGCTCTGTCAGCTCGGCGAGCAGCGTCTGCTCGTGCGCGGCGATCGAGGACGTGCCGCGCTCGAGGACGTACTGCATCCCGGCGGTCAGGCCCGCCGCGCCGGGGACATTGTGCGTCCCGGCCTCGAGACGGTCCGGCAGCCAGTCGGGCATGGTCTGCTCGCGGCTGTCGGAGCCGGAACCGCCCGCGAGCAGGGGCTCCCCCTCCCGGCCGCAGAGCAGGAGCCCTGTGCCCTGCGGGCCGAGCAGGCCCTTGTGACCGGGCATCGCCACGAAGGCCGCGCCGAGTCGCGTGAAGTCCACGTCGAGGATACCGGCTGACTGGGAGGCGTCCACGATCAGGGGCACAGTGTACTCTCTGCAGAGCCCGGCGAGCTCGTAGACCGGCAGGATGAAGCCGAAGACGTTGGAGACATGCGTGCAGACGACAAGCTCCGCGTCCGCCAGACGCGCGCGGAAGGCCTCAAGCGCAGCGTCCTGGTCAAAGAGCGGGGATTCGGCGACGAGGATCTCCGCGCCCAGCAGGTGCAGCGGGCGGGTCACGGAATTGTGTTCATAGCCGGAGATCAGTACGCGCGTGCCGGGTTTGACCAGCGAGCGGATGGCGAGGTTCAGGCCGTGGGTTGCGTTCATGGTGAGCACGACGCGCTCCGGGTCCGGGACGTTGAAGAGCCGGGCCGCCGTCTCGCGGCAGCGGTACACGGTTTCGGCGGCGCACATGGCGGGCTCATGACCGCCGCGGCCCGGGCTCGCGCAGCTTCGCATAGCGCGCAGCATCTCGCGTCCGACAGACAGGGGCTTTACGAGACTCGTCGCGGCGGAGTCAAGGTAGATCAAGTTCCGTCACCTCCCGGTATTCCCCCTCGTCCGAGCGGCTGTAGAGACGTCCGGTCAGCAGATGATTCTTCTTCAAAAGCGCGACCGCCTCCGGGAAGCGGCGCGTGACGCTCAGCGCGTAGCCGCAGCCGTACTCGCGCAGGCGCAGCGGCGCCTTGATGATCGGCGCGTCGATGCCGCGGCGCTCCAGGACGGCCGCCGCCCTCTGCGCGTAGGTCAGGGAGCGGCAAAGGATCAGATAGCGCAAATTGGTTCGCTTCCTTTCGCAAAGATAAAAAAAGTCCCGCACGAAAAACCGTGCGGGACGTGTTGGTCTGTTTTGTTGGCGCACAGGTCTGCAGCATCCTATGCGCAGGAGGAGAAAAGTGTCAGCCGTTTTCCAGCAGCGCCACGGCGTGGGCCGCGATGCCCAGCCCCTCGCCGGAAAAGCCGAGGCCCTCCTCTGTAGTCGCCTTGACACTGACCTGAGATACCCCGACCTCCATCGCGGCGGCGAGCTTTTCTCGCATGGCCGGGATTTGGGGAGCGAGCTTCGGGCGCTGGGCGACGACCGTGCAGTCGACGTTGCCGACGCGAAAGCCTTTCTCCTTCAGCAGGGCGCAGACACGGCGGAGCAGCTCTACGCTGTCGGCCCCCTCGTAGGCGGGGTCCCTGTCGGGGAAATGCTGACCGATGTCCCCCAGTGCGGCGGCGCCGAGCAGGGCGTCCATGAGCGCGTGCGTGAGCACGTCGGCGTCGGAGTGGCCGAGCAGACCCTTTTCCCAGGGGATTTCCACCCCGCCGAGGATCAGCTTCCGGCCTTCGACCAGGCGGTGCACGTCATACCCATAGCCGATTCGCATTGTAATCCCCTCTCGCGTTGACGATCGCCTCCGCCGTCACGAGGTCGTCCGGCGTGGTGATCTTGATGTTGGAGGCCTCGCCCTCGACAAGATAGGTCTTGATGCCCATCATGTCCATGGCGGAGCAGTCGTCCGTCAGGGTCAGGCCCTTGGTGACGGCCTTCGTCAGCGCGCCCTTGATGAGATCGGCCTCGAAGACCTGCGGGGTCTGGACGCGGCGGATGCTCTCGCGGTCGACGGTTGCGGCGACAAAGCCCTTCTCGTCCACGGCCTTGAGCGTGTCGGTGCTGGCGATGGCGGGCACGGCGGAACGGTACTTCTGCGCGGCATAGATGGTGCGCTCGATCAACTCGCCGCTGACCAGCGGGCGCGCGCCGTCGTGGATGGCGATGTATTCCGCCCCGTGCCGGGCTGCGGAGACGCCTGCCAGAGCGGATTCCATACGCGTCGCGCCGCCGCTGACGACCTGGCGGACCTTGTGCAGGCCATTTTTGTAGCAGAGATCGGCGATCTCCTCCAGCCTGTCGGTACGGGTGACGATGATGATCTCGTCGACGAGCGGGCAGTTTTCAAACGCGAGGATGGTCCGGGCGAGCACGGGCATGGCGCCGAGCTTCATCATCAGCTTGTCGCTGCCCATGCGCTGGGAGGAGCCGGCCGCGACGATGACCGCCGAGCAGACGGGCGGTTTCTCTTTTTTCTTCAGCAGGGACAAAGGATTCATGTTTTCGCCTCCGTTAAAGCCGGGAGAATGTCGCTCAGCCTCTGAGCTGGCGCTTGCGGTAGAAGTTCATCATGCCGTCCTGCAGGGTGTCCAGATGCATGAGCATCTTGCCCGCGCCGTAGGCCGCGCAGGAGACGGCGTCGTCCACGACCATGGTGCGGATGCCGGTTGAGCGCTCGATCAGACGGTCGATGCCGTAGATCAGGCTGCCGCCGCCAGACATGATGATGCCGTTTTTGTCCAGATCGCCCACGAGCTGGGGCGGCGTGCGCTCCAGCACGGCGTGGATGGTCTCGAGGATGCGGTTCATCGGCTCGACAAAAGCCTCGATCAGCTCCGTGGAGCTGATGCGTATGGACTTCGGCAGGCCGTTGGACAGGTCGCGTCCCTTGATCTCCTCATAGCTCATGTCCGGGCGCTGGATGACGCAGCCGATGCTGCGCTTGAGCTCCTCCGCCGTGGACAGGCCGATGAGCAGATCGTATTTGCGGCGGATGAATTTAACGATGGCTTCGTCAAAGCTGGTGCCGGCGGTCTTGATGGATTCGCACTCCACAACGCCGCCGCCGGAGACGATGGCGACCTCTGTCGTTCCGCCGCCGATATCGATGATCATGTGCCCGTCCGCCTTGGAGATGTCGACGCCCGCGCCCATGGCCGTAGCGATGGCTGTCTCCAGCAGGTAGACCTTGCGGGCCCCGGCCTCGATGGCGGCGTCGATGACGGCGCGCTCCTCCACACCGGTGATGGAGCTCGGCACGCAGGCGAGCACGCAGGGCTTGAAGAGACTGAACGAGGTGATGCGGCCGATCAGCTCCCGCAGCATCTGGGCGGCGATCTCATAGTCGGAGATCACGCCCGCGCTGACCGGGTGGATGGCCACGATGTTCGCCGGGGTACGGCCGAGCATCTTCTGTGCGTCCTGCCCGATCTTCAGGATCTTGCCGCTGAACTTGTCCACCGCGACGACGGTGGGCTCCCGGGCAACGACGCCCTTGCCCTGCTCGAACAGCAGGGTGGACGAGGTACCCAGGTCGACGGCAATGTCTCTTTCAAACAAATTCATAGTTCTACTCCTTATATCTCGCCGCTTACGAACGGGACGCGGCAGCGGCCCCGAAGACCGCCGCACAGCCGGCTTCGGCGAGCACCCCGGCGCAGGACGAGAGCGTCGCGCCGGTGGTGACGATATCATCGACAAGCAGGACGCGCTTTCCCCGCGCGCGCTGCGGATCGACCGGGGCATAGGCCCCGGCGGCATTGGCCCTGCGCTTGGTCGGGCTGCCGATCCCGGACTGGGGCCGGGTGTGGCGCCGCTTGACCAGCAGACATTCACAGGGCAGATCCAGGCGCTTTGCCAGTTCCTCCGCGATCAGGCGGGCCTGATCGTAGCCGCGCTGACGCAGGCGCCGTCTGCTCAGGGGCACCCAAGTGATACTATCGCAGGAAATCTCGTTTTCGTCAATACATTTTGCGAGAAATTCCGCATAGACCGCCGCGTAGGCCGTCAAGCCGCCGAACTTGTAGCGCAGGAGCGACTCGCGCACGACGCCCTCGTAACGCAGCGGCGCGAGCGTGAGCTCCGTGTGTTTCACGTCCCGCCGCTGCTCGTCCCTCGTCAGGCGCGGCAGGGTCCGCAGGCACTCCGGACAGACCCAGAGCTCGCTTCCCGTGCGCAGGAGCCTGCGGCAGAACGCGCAGCGCGGCGGATAGAGAACGTCCAGAAAACGCCGCCAGATCATTCCACACCGCACAGACTGCGCAGGCGGACCCGCAGCGCGGTATAGCGCCGCGAGCGCCGGTAATTGTCGATCATCTGATAGGCCAGGGCGTCGTCGCCCACGAGGATGAGAAGCTCGCGCGCCCGGGTGACGGCGGTATAGAGCACCCCGCGCGTCATCAGCATGGGCGAGCCCCCGCCGAGGGCGAGAATGACCGCGCGGTATTCGCTCCCCTGCGCCTTGTGGACCGTCACGGCCCAGGCGTGCTCCAGCTCGATCAGCGCGTCGAAGCCGTAGGTCGCCCGACGCCCGTCAAAGTCGACGGTCAGGGTCTCGTTCTCCGGATCGACTTCGAGCAGGGTCCCGACGTCGCCGTTGTAGATGCCTGTGCCGGCCTCGCGCCCGTCCGCCGTCTGCCAGAGGATGTCATAATTGTTGCGGATCTGCATGACGCGGTCGCCCTCACGGAAGACGGCGTCGCCGAAAGCCTTCTCCTTCTTTTCGGGGGAAGGCGGATTGACGGCCTCCTGCAGACGTTTGTTGAGGTTCACCGTGCCCGTCTCCCCTTTGCGTGTCGGGGAGAGGACCTGGATCTCCTCGGTCGGGATGTGCATCCGCTGCGGCAGGCGCACGGTCACAAGCTCCGTGATGGTGTCGACCGAGGACCCGGCCTGCAGGCGTTTGAGTCTGAAAAAGTCGCCCGCGTTTTCAGAGAGGTCGGGGTGCACGCCGCGGTTGATCATGTGGGCGTTGCGGACGATGCGGCTGCCCTCGTTCTGGCGGAAGATCTCGGTCAGGCGCACGGTCGCGGCCACGCCGCTGCGGATCAGGCCGGAGAAGACGTTGCCCGGCCCCACGGAGGGGAGCTGGTCGGCGTCGCCCACCATCACGAGCCGCGCGTCCGGCGTCAGGGCGCGCAAGAGCGCGTCCATGAGCAGGATGTCGACCATCGAACTCTCGTCGAGGATGACGGCGTCGCAGTCCAGTCTGTCCTTCTCGTTCTTCGTGAAGACGACGCGATCGCCCTCCTCGTCGAATTTCGCGCCGAGCAGGCGGTGCACCGTGGCGGCCTCCCGGCCCGTGACCTCGGTCATGCGCTTGGCCGCGCGCCCGGTCGGCGCGCAGAGCAGCGTCTTGAGGCCGAGCTGATCAAACATGGCGAGGATGGCGCGGATGGAGGTGGTCTTGCCGGTGCCCGGGCCGCCGGTGAGCACGAGGAGCTGATGCGTCAGGGCGAGCTCCAGGGTCTCGCGCTGTCTGGGGGCGTAGGTGATCCCCTGCTGCACCTCCAGCTTCTTAAGAAGCTTTCCGGTGTCCAGCTGATCGCGGTACAGGCGGCGGCTCATGGCCGCGAAGCGCTCCGCCGCGTGGGTCTCGGCTTCGTACAGCTCCGGCAGATAGCAGGCGTTCACGCCCGCGATCTGCTCAAAGCAGAGCTGCTTGTCCTCGATGAGCTCGCCGATGCAGGCGTCCGCCTCCTCCGGCTCGACGCCGATGAGCTCGGCGGTCACGGCCGCGAGCTTTTCCCGGGGAATGAAGCAGTGGCCGTTGCCGGTGTTGTGCACGAGCTCAAACAGGATGGCGGCCGCGATGCGGTTGCGGCTGCTGCCGCCTACCCCGAGCTCCAGCGCCATGGCGTCGGCCTCGCCGAAGCTGCCGCCGATGAGGGTACTGCACAGGAGATAGGGGTTTTCGCGCAGAAGCTCCAGCGCCTTGTCGCCGTAATATTTGTACATGCGCATGGCCAGCACGGGGCGCAGGCCGAAGGAGCAGACGAACTCCATCAGCATCCGCAGCCCGGCCTGCTGCCGGAAGCCCGCGGAGATCTGTCGGGCCTTGTTCAGGCTGATCCCCCGGACGGAGGCCAGCTCCTCCGGACGGTTGAGGATGGCGTCGAGGGTCTTGTCCCCGAAGCGGTCGACCAGCAGCGAGGCCGTCGCCGGTCCCACGCCCTTGACCGAGCCGCCCGCGAGAAAGGCGTATATCGCGCTCGCGGAGGTCGGGAGAAGGCGCTGGGCAAACTCCGCCTTGAACTGGCGGCCGTGCACGCTGTGGCTGGTCCACGCGCCGCTGACGATCATGGATTCGCCCGGGGCGGCAAAGGGGAAGCAGCCGACGACCGTGACGGCCTCGCCGCTGCCGTCACGCAGGCGAAGCACCGTATAGCCGTTGGCCTCGTTCTTATAGATGACCGTCTCGACCGTGCCGGACAGCTCCTGATATGCCGTTTCCTGATCCATACATATAACCTCAATGATTGCCGCCCTCAAGTAAACGATGATTAAGTCGGCAAGAGCGAATCCCGAGAGAATTTGTGTTCTGACAATGGCACTTTTTCGCAGGAATACTTTGTGTATCGCAAGAAAAAGTGACGAAGTCAGGGCACAAATTGTCCGGGAGGCGCCGCAGGCTACTTAATTAGCGTTTACTCAAAAGCAGTGGGCGGAGAAATTGGCCGGTATAGCTCGCCTCGCAGGCGGCGCAGTCCTCGGGCGTTCCGGAGAAGATCAGATTGCCGCCGAGATCGCCGCCCTCGGGTCCGAGGTCGATGACCGTGTCGGCCACCTTGATGACGTCCAGGTTGTGCTCGATGACGACGACGGTGTTCCCGGCGTCCACGAGCTTGTCGAGGATCGCGACGAGGCGGTGCACGTCCGCGACGTGCAGGCCCGTCGTAGGCTCGTCGAGTACATAGACGGTCGCGCCGGTGGAGCGCTTCGACAGCTCCGTCGCGAGCTTGACGCGCTGCGCCTCGCCGCCGGAAAGCGTCGTGCTGGACTGGCCGAGTTTGACGTAGCCGAGGCCGACTTCATACAAAGTCTCGATCTTGTGCAGAATTCTCGGCTGATTGGCAAAGAAGTCGCAGGCCTCCTCCACCGTCATATCCAACACGTCCGCAATGCTCTTGCCCTTGTAGCGCACCTCGAGCGTCTCGCGGTTGTAGCGCTTGCCGCCGCAGACCTCGCAGGGCACGTAGACGTCGGGGAGAAAGTGCATCTCCACCTTGACGAGACCGTCGCCTGCGCAGGCCTCACAGCGTCCGCCCTTGACATTGAAGGAGAAGCGGCCCTGGTTATAGCCCCTGAGCTTCGCGTCCTGGGTGGAGGCGAAGAGGTCGCGGATATCGTTGAACACGCCGGTGTAGGTGGCGGGATTCGAGCGGGGCGTACGGCCGATGGGGCTCTGATCGAGGGCGATGACCTTGTCGACGTATTCCAGTCCGTCGATGCCGGCGCACTTGCCGGGGCGGACCTTGACGCGGTTTTTCACCGCGGCGAGCGTCTTGTACAGCACCTCGTTGATCAGCGAGGACTTGCCGCTGCCGGAGACGCCCGTCACGCAGACGAAGCGTCCCAGCGGGATCTCTACGTCGATGTTTTTCAGATTGTTCTCACAGGCGCCGCGGATCCAAAGGCTCTTCCCGCTCCCCTTGCGTCTGCGCTCCGGGACGGGGATGGATTTTTTCCCGCTCAGATACTGTCCGGTCACGGACTCGGGGCAGGCGCAGAGATCCGCGACGCTGCCCGCGGCCACGATGCGGCCGCCGCCCAAGCCCGCGCCGGGGCCGATGTCGATGATGTGATCGGCGGCGCGCATGGTCTCCTCGTCATGCTCGACGACGATGAGCGTGTTGCCGAGATCGCGCAGCTGCTTGAGCGTGCGCAGGAGCTTTTCGTTGTCGCGCTGGTGCAGGCCGATACTCGGCTCGTCGAGGATGTAGAGTACGCCCATCAGACTCGAACCGATCTGCGTCGCCAGGCGGATGCGCTGGGTCTCGCCGCCCGAGAGCGTCGCCGCCGAGCGCGAGAGCGTCAGATACCCGAGGCCCACGCTCGTCAGAAAGCCGAGGCGGGCGCGGATCTCCTTCAAAATGCGCGCGGCGATCAGCGTGTCCTTCTCGCTGAGCGTCAGACTGTCAATGAAGTCCAGCGCCTTGACGACCGAGAGCTCCGCAAAGTCCGCAATACTCAGGCCTCCGACCGTCACGGCCAGGGCCGACTTTTTCAGTCTTCTGCCATGGCAGCCGGGACAGTCCACCTCGGACATGCACTCTTCGATATCCGCGCGCATGGCGGGGCTCTGCGTCTCCTTGTAGCGGCGCTCGAGGTTGTTGATGATGCCCTCGAACTCGCGTTTGATGACGCCGTAGCCCTCGTTGCGCTCGTACTTGAGCTGCAGAGGCTCCCCCTTCGTGCCGTAGAGAATGGCGTTCATAGCCTCCTGCGGCAGGTCTCTGAGCGGGTCTGTCAGCTTGAAATGATAGCGCTTTGACAGCGCCTCGAAATACATGCGGGAGATCGTGTCGCCGCGGATATTGTTCCATCCCGAGGCGACGATGCCCCCGTCCATGATCGAGAGATTCGGGTTGGGCATGATGAGCTCGGGGTCCACCAGAAGCTGTACGCCCAGGCCCGTACAGGTCGGACAGGCGCCGTGCGGATTGTTGAAGGAGAACAGACGCGGTTCGAGCTCCTCGATGGAGATGCCGCAGTGCTCACAGGCATAGTTCTGCGAAAAGCGCAGCGGCTCGTCCCTGTCCGCGACGAAAACATCCAGCAGGCCGCCGGACAGGGCCAGCGCCGTCTCCGCCGAGTCCGTCAGGCGGCGGACGATCTCCGGCTTGAGCACAAGGCGGTCGACCACGATCTCGATGTCGTGCTTCTTGTTCTTCTCTAGCTGGATCTCCTCGGTGAGATCGTACGCGACCCCGTCGACACGCGCGCGGACATAGCCGGAGCGGCGCGCATCCTCGAGCACCTTGGCGTGCTCGCCCTTCTTACCGCGGATCACCGGGGAGAGGAGCTGCAGCTTCGTGCCGGCCGGCAGCTCCATGATGCGGTCGACGATCTGATCGATCGACTGCTGCCGGATCTCGCGCCCGCACTTCGGACAGTGCGGCACGCCGACGCGCGCCCACAAAAGACGCATGTAGTCGTAGATCTCGGTCACCGTGCCCACCGTGGAGCGCGGGTTCTTCGAGGTCGTCTTCTGATCAATGGAGATCGCCGGGGACAGACCGTCGATGTAGTCCACGTCCGGCTTGTCCATCTGCCCGAGGAACATTCTGGCATAGGAGCTCAGACTCTCGACATAGCGGCGCTGGCCCTCGGCATAGATCGTGTCGAAGGCGAGCGAGGACTTGCCGCTGCCCGACAGGCCCGTGATCACCACGAGCTTGTCGCGCGGGATCTCCACGTCGATGTTCTTCAGATTGTTCTCGCGCGCGCCCTTGATAAAAATGCTTTCCTGCATGAATGCGTCCTTCTCCCTGTCCGGGCCGTCCTGTTCTTTAGCGGTAACTGTTTGATTATACCGCAAAAATGTTACGCTTTCAAGAGAAGGAAGCGTTTTTCTTATACAAAAAATCCCCATGCTGCAAACAGTACCTCAACAAACAAAAGCTTGCTCAACATGGGGATTATTTTCGCATCTGTTCCGCTTGCCCCGCAAGGGGCGAGGAACAGGCGTTTCAATTGTTTTTTTACTGTGGAAGCGCAGCTTTCACAGTAAAAAAAACGGGGCCATGCGGCCCCGTGAATAAGACGGTATCAGTTTTTCTGGAAACGCTCCATGATGTTCTCGATGCTGTTGTCCAGCACCCGCAGCACCTTGTCCGTCGTGATCTCCTTCGGCAGTACCATGCCCGAGTCCATCCACTGCGAGATCAGACCGACGACGATGTTGGAATAAAATTCCACGATGAACTCAAAATCCGCGCGGTCGATCTCCCGCCCCTCGGCCACGATCTCCGAAAAGCTGCGGATGCAGGCGTAGAGTCGGCCCTTGATGTAGCGGAGCATGTACAGGCGGCTGTTGGAGTTGTACACGTTCAGCGCGAAGGCGGAGTTTTCGTACAGGTACTTGAACCACAGCGTCACGTCGTGCTTCCAGTTGTCATATACGACCTCGCGCGGGAGGTTTGCATTGGCGTCCTCCTCAAACACCCATTCCAGAAGATCGTACACGTCGTTGAAGTGATAATAGAAGGTCTGCCGACTGACGCCGCAGGTCTCGACCAGATCGTTGACGGTGATCTTGTCGATGGGCTTGACGTTCATCATTTTCTTCAGTGCGTCAGCAAGCGCTTTTTTCGTAGACGATGCCATGTTGCCGGACCTCCCTCTGCGCATTTCGGGCGGTATGAAGCCCCCCCTGCGCGTGCTATGATTTTTTCACAAATGGAGTAAAATGTCAAGACTAATTTTTGCTTGTGAAAAAGCGGCTCCTGTGATAGGATATCCGGGAAGGAGGCGATCTCATGCTTACGGTCCTGTGCTATGACAAGTGCTCCACCTGCAAAAAGGCGCTCGCGTGGCTGGATGCGCAGGGGGCGGCTTACACCGTGCGGCCCATCAAAGAGGAGAACCCGAGCGCGGAGGAGCTGCGCGCCTGGCAGGCAAAAAGCGGCCTGCCGCTGCGCCGCTTTTTTAACATCTCCGGCATGCTCTACCGCGAGCTGGGCTTGAAGGACAAGCTCGAAACGATGAGCGAGGAAGAGCAGCTCGCCCTGCTCGCCAGCGACGGGATGCTGGTCAAGCGGCCGCTGTTCGTGGCGGAGAAGACGGTCATCCCCGGCTTCAGGGAAAACGAGTGGAAACGGGCGCTTCAAGTTTTATAAAATCATTTTACAATTGTGAAACAAAATTTGGGTTAACTGTGAAACATCTTTTTGGTATCTTATGCTTGCAAGTGAGTTTTCTTCTTTTTCATTTTTGTCCTCTATCCATATCAATCGGGGAGTCCGCAAGGCTCTCCGATTGATATTTCTATCTTCAATTGCAAACACGTTTGCAATCGAGTCACTCGCGCTCATCGCACTCGGCTTGCGGGGGAACGCCTCGTTTGGTCGGCGCGAGGGCTCGCACAGCTCGCCTTATTGTGTTAATGCCGCGGCTTTGCCGCGGCATTAACATTTTAATTTCCTTCGGGTCAAGTATCTCAGTCTGACTGCGGATTCTGCACTTGCCTCATACGGATTCGCTCTCTTCCTCCAAAGGCTCCGGGGCGGCCTCGAAGCCCTCGAGGCGCTCCTTTTCCATCGCGATGATGGCGGCGGAAAGACTCGACTCCGCCTTCATGTATTCGCTGCCGGTGGCGGATTCCTCGGCGTAGAGATCGAACTGCTCCTGCTTTTCGCGCAGCAGCTCCAGGATGCGCTCGTCCACGGTGTTGTCGCTCAAAAGCCGGTGCACCATGACGTTGCGGATCTGTCCCATGCGGTAGGCGCGGGAGACGGCCTGGTTCTCGATGGAAGGCTTGATCTGCGGCTCGCAGAAGATGATGACGCTGGCGGCCTGGATGTTCAGGCCCGTTCCGCCCGCCTGCACCTGGCAGATCAGCACCGCGCCGTCGTCCGCCGCCGTGAACTCGTCCACGATCTGCTGGCGGCGCAGGGCGGACACCGAGCCCGTGATGGGCTCCATCGCTTTGTCGCCGAGCAGCTTTTTCACCTTGTCGATGGTCTGGCGGAAGAAGGAAAAGACGATGACCTTGCGCCCGTCCTCCTCCGCCTCCCGGCACAGCTCCAGAAGGCGCTTTGCCTTCGAGGACTTGCGGACGTCCGGGACATCCCAGGAGACCTGGCGCATGGCCATGAAGTTCTCCTGCGCGACCGAGAGCATGTAGTGCGTCCACTCCTCGGCCGTCATCTCGACCCACTGCTCCTTCTCGATCAGGGCGGGCAGCTCGGACAGGACGTTCTCGCGCGTGCGGCGCAGATACACCGGGGCAAGCTTTTCGCGAAACTGCGGGGCGGCGGATATGTATTTCATCTGGCGGATCTCTCCGGCAATGTCCGGACGCAGGCAGCTGATAATGAAGCACATCTCGTCCACGCGGTTTTCCAGCGGGGTGCCCGTCATAAACAGCGTGCGCTGGGCCTTGCGGCTGAACAACAGCAGCGACTGGGTGCGCCGTGCGGCGGGGTTTTTGACATAGTGCGCCTCGTCGGCGATCAGCATGGAGAACTGAAAGTCCTGCGGCAGTGCAAAGCGGCTGATGGATTCGTAGGTCGTGACCGCGACGCCGCCGTTTTCCTGCCAGCTCCGGGAAGCCGCGAAGTCCCCGCCCTTGATGAGCGTGACCGGCAGATCGCTGAACTGCTTGATCTCGCGCGCCCAGTTTACCAGCACGCTCGCCGGGCAGACCACCATGAAATGCGTGGCCCCGAGCGTCTTGAGCGAGACCATGGCCGCGATGGCCTGCACGGTCTTGCCGAGTCCCATCTCGTCGCCGAGCAGGACGTTCCCCTGCCGCAGGATGTAGCGCACGCCGAACTCCTGATAGCCGCGCAGCGTGGCCTTGAGCTCATCCACATAGATGGGCTGCTGCTCCACCAAACGGATCAGATCCTCCGGCAGGCCGCTGTAGCTGTTGTCGATGGCGGCGCCGAGCTCGCGGTCGAGCTTGTCGAGCTGGGCATAGTAGGCGGCGCTGTTCTGTTCGAAATCCGCCCACAGCGTCTCGATATCCGGTATCTCCAGCGCATCGAATTCCTTCAGCAGTGCGTCGACGCGCTCGCCGTATTCCCCGGTCAGCAGCGAGTACAGATAGAGCGCGGCGTCCGCCGCCTCCTTCTTTTTCTCTCTGGACGCAAACACCCAGCGCAGAGAGCCGGAGGCCGGACGCGCCTTCTGATACGCCTCCTTCAGCGTGTCGTGATAGGAATCGTAAAGGCTCTGCGCCTTGTGCACGCAGGGGCCGCTGCGCATGGAGCTGCCCAGAGCGTGCAGGAGCCTGCCCGCTTCCTCGCTCCGGTCGTCGAGGGAGAGGCGCACCTTGAGATCTGTGCGCACCTCCTGCCGTATACGGCCTGCGACCGTGAAGATCAGATACGCGGCCTCGTCCCCGATGCCCTTGACGGCGTTGATCTGATCGACCGACAGCCTGCACAGCTTCTCCATATCCGTGATGCCGGCGGCGCGCAGCGCCGCGACCCGGATGCCGAGTCTGTCGCGGTTGATGGTCTCGACGTCCATGCCGCTGAGGATCTGCTCGGTCTCCCGCTCACTCAGGGCGCGGATCGCCTGCTGGGCGCTGTCGCGGTCGGCCTGGCCGAGGGCGGCGATCTTCGCGACGGCCTCGTCATAGTCGGCGATCAGCGAGAGGATATCCCGCACCTGTTTTCTGTCCTGCAGGTTCAATGTATTCTGGGCCATAAAAATCTCCCCGAAAAAGAGGGGCTGCTCCGCACAGCCCCCGCCTTTTATTCCACCGCGAGCAGGCGAAGCTGCTCGACCCCCGCGGTCTTGCTCAGCTCCTCGACAAGCTCGGACATGTTGATGGTCATCTCGCTGATATCCAGCGAGATGGTCACGCTGGCCTTGTCGTGGATCGGCAGACTCTGCGTGATGGTCAGGACGCTGGCATGCGCCTGCGAGATCTTGACCAGCAGCGCGCTCAGCACGCCCGGCTCATGCTGCAGCATCATGGAGAGGACGGCCTTCCTGCCGCCGGAGATGTCCGTGGGCTCGAGGATATAGTCCTTGTATTTGTAATACGTGCTGCGGGAAATGCCGACCCGGCGCACCGCCTGACTGACGTCCTTCAGCTTTCCGTCCTCCAGCAGACGCCTCGCCTCGAGCACCTTTTCATAGTACTCGGGCAGGATGCTCTTGTGGATGATCAGATACTGATCCAGCATGCCGATCCCTCCCTTTCTGTTTCGTCTGTATCATACCCTGTTCGCCGGGAAAAGACAAGTGTCTTTTTCTGTTTGCGTCTGTCGGATCGCGCGAGCTGCCTGTAAAATCGTCTTGAAATTGCATAATGCCTATGATAAAATTGAAAAAAGCTGTGTGCTTTTTTACCGCCGCATATTTGAAAGGAGACAAGAAATGGCAAGAGAGATCCTTTTCGACCTCGGCAAGATGATCACCGACCGAATCCCCTATAAACTCGGCCTGAAAAGACTGACCGAGACCGATCCCGAGTACATCATCCTGGACCGCGCCTGCTCCAGCGATGAGATCGCGGAGATTATGCTCAAGATGGGCCTTCGCAAGCCCAAGACCACCGCGCAGATCGCAAAGCTCACCGGCAAGTCCGAGGAGCGCATCGTGGAGCTGCTC
Organism: Oscillospiraceae bacterium; assembly: GCA_024691985.1. Classification (GTDB taxonomy): domain Bacteria; phylum Bacillota; class Clostridia; order Oscillospirales; family Oscillospiraceae; genus Limivicinus. The sequence goes on from JAILNC010000099.1 coordinate 82,871, forward strand.
ACCGACGCCGCCAACCACGGCATCGTGGAGTACAACTGGGAGAATCCTCAGCACGAGAAACAGTGGTACGTCCAGCTCTTCGTTCCCGGCATCGCCGAGATGACCAACATGGTCCTCTGGCAGGTCGAGAAATACCCCGAGCTGGCCAACTCCTTCGACAAGATGACCTTCCTGCCCCTGGAGGGCAAGACCCACCTGATCCCGCCCGGCGGCGACGGCATCGGCATGCACGTCCTGCCCGTGGAGAGCGCCATCCCCGCCACCAGCAAATCTGTCTCCATCGAACATATCTCCCACTGGCTCGACAAGTACGAGGGCCAGCTCTCCGTCGGCTACTGCTCCTGCCGCAACGCCCGCCGTCTCTTCGGTCAGGGCTCCGGCGAGATCCAGGACGACTGCTGCATCGGTCTGGGCGACTTCGCCACCTACCTGCTCGAGACCGGCAAGGGCCGCCCGATCACCAAGGAGGAGGCGCTCGCCATCTGCCAGCGCGCAGAGGACAACGGCTACGTCCACCAGGTCACCAACATCGACGGCGAGGACAAGATCTTCGGCCTGTGCAACTGCGACATCGGCGTCTGCTTCGCCCTGCGCACCAGCCAGTACTTCAACACCCCGAACCTCTCCGCCTCCGCCTACCGCGCCCACGTCGACAAGGAAAAGTGCGTTGCCTGCGGCAAGTGCGTCGAGGTCTGCCCCGCCGGCGCCGTGAAGCTCGGCCAGAAGCTGTGCACCAAGAACGGCGAGGTCGAGTATCCCAAGCAGCCGCTGCCCTCCGGCCTCAAGTGGGGCCCCGACAAGTGGAACCCCAACTACGTCTTCGACAACCGCAAGAACTGCCATGAGTCCGGCACCGCGCCCTGCAAGACCGCCTGCCCCGCCCACATCGCCATCCAGGGCTATATCAAGCTCGCCAAAGAGGGCCGCTATCTCGACGCCCTCAAGCTCATCAAGCAGGACAACCCCTTCCCCTCCGTCTGCGGCTACGTCTGCAACCGCCGCTGCGAGGACGCCTGCACCCGCGGCTCTCTCGACAAGGCCCTCGCCATCGACGAGATCAAGAAGTTCATCGCCGAACAGGATCTCAAGAGTGAGGAGCGCTACGTCCCCGCGCCCAAGTACCGCCGCCCGATCGACAAGCCCTACGAGGAGAAGATCGCCATCATCGGCGCCGGTCCCGCGGGCATGAGCTGCGCCTACTATCTGGCGGGCATGGGCTATACCAACGTCACCGTCTTCGACCGCAATCCCGCCCCCGGCGGCATGCTCATCATGGGCATCCCCAGCTACCGTCTCGACCGCAGCGCCCTCAAGGGTGAGATCGAGGTCCTCGAGAAGATGGGCGTCAAGTTCGTCATGAACACCGAGGTCGGCAAGGACGTCACCATTGAGCAGCTTCGCGAGCAGGGCTACAAGGGCTTCTACGTCGCCATCGGCGCGCAGAAGAGCTCGAAGCTCCGCATCCCCGGCGAGGAGCTTCAGGGCGTGTACGGCGGCGTCGACTTCCTGCGCGAGGTCAATCTCGGCAGCAAGCCCGATCTCGGCAAAAAGTGCGCCGTCATCGGCGGCGGCAATGTCGCGATGGACGTGTGCCGCACGGCCGTACGCTGCGGTGCCGAGACCTATGTCATCTACCGCCGCAGCGAGGAGGAGATGCCCGCCGACAAGGAAGAGGTCGCCGAGGCCAGGGCCGAGGGCGTGCAGTTCTGCTTCCTCAACGCGCCCGTGGAGATCGTCGGCGAGGATGGCAAGGTCAAGGCCCTCAAGGTTGAGATCATGGAGCTGGGCGAGCCCGATGAGAAGGGCCGCCGTTCCCCCGTCGGCACCGGCAAATTCGAGACCATCGAGGTCGACTCTGTGATCGCGGCCGTCGGCCAGTCCATCGACTGGGGCGGACTCGACGTCGGTGCGCTCAAGACCGGCAAGAAGGGCAACGCCATCGCCGATCCCGTCACCTACCAGACCGAGCAGAGTGATATCTTCGTCGGCGGCGACGTGTACACCGGACCCAAGTTCGCCATCGACGCCATCGCCGCGGGCCGCGAGGGCGCCGAGTCCCTGCACCGCTTCGTGCAGGACGGCCAGAGCCTCACGATCGGCCGCAATCTGCGCGAGTTCTACGAGCTCGACAAGAACAACGTCGTGCTCGGCGTCGATTCCTTCGACAAGCCCGCGCGTCAGCCCATCCTGCACGACCCGGCAAAGGCCAGATCCTTCGAGCATGATCGGCTCACCTTCACCGAGGAGCAGGTCAAGGCCGAGGCCAGCCGCTGCCTGGGCTGCGGTGTGAGCGTTGTGGACTCCAACCGCTGCATCGGCTGCGGCTTGTGCACCACGCGCTGCATGTTCGACGCCATCCACCTCCAGCGCGACGTGCCCGAGGCCTCGACCATGGTGCGCTGCGAGGACAAGGTCGGCCCCATGCTTAAGCACGCGGCCAAACAGATCCGCATCATCCGCAAGTAATGCACGAGCTCGGAACCATCTACTACGTCATTGACACGGTGGAAAAGCTGATGGTCGAGCATCAGCTCACGAAGGTCGGCTCCATCACGCTCGAGGTCGGCGAGGTCAGCGGGATCATCCCGGAATACCTCAACGAATTCTGGGCCTACGCCCGGGCCAAGACTGAGCATTTCAAGGAGACCGAGCTGAAGATCGAGGAGCTGAAGGCCGTCACCTACTGTCAGGACTGCAAGGGGACCTACCCCACCATGCAGTACGGCAAGCAGTGTCCCTACTGCGGCAGCGGCAACACCTTCCTGATCACCGGCAATGAGTACAACATCAAAGAGATCGAAGCCATGTAACGCACGCAGCCGCCTCATTCGAGGCGGCTGCATTTTTCCCATTCTGCTCTGAGGCGGAAAAAAGCTTGAAATTTCGCAGGGAATCGGTTATACTTTCTCCACATGCCGGTGTGATGGAATGGTAGACGTAGCGGATTCAAAATCCGCCGATGGCGACATCGTGTGGGTTCGAGTCCCACCACCGGCACCAGAAAAGGGAAAATCCCAAGGGGATTTTCCCTTTTCTGGTGCCGCGCCTTCGGCGCGGAGTGATCCGCTTCGCTCAAACGCGAAAGGGGACTCCCCGTCCCCTCTCGCGCTCTCCTCTTACAGACCTGGAAATCGGGA
>JAILNC010000033.1 GCA_024691985.1 Oscillospiraceae bacterium
ATAGTCAGTGAGCAGGGCTTCAAGGCCCGGTATCTGCGCCTGAGCGACATGGCGGTGCCCTACGGTCAGAACCCCTGCATCTCCGGTCTGCGCGTCTTTGGCTTGGGGGACGGGGAAAAGCCGGCCGAGCCGGTCTTTTCCTCTGCGCGAATGGGCGATCTCGACATGGTCGTACAGCTCAAGGAACAGGCGGACGCTTTGGGCTACAACATCCTTTTTGGTTCTTCGCCGGAGAAGCTGTATCACAGCTATCTGGTCTTCCACTCCGGGACGCAGCGCGTCGGCGCGCTGGTCAAGGGAAGAGAATACTTTGTCCGCGTGGACGCCTTCAATGAAAACGGCATCACGGCGGGCAAGTGCGTGAAACTATAAGGAGGAAACGTTTATGGCATTTCCGAAGGGATTTCTGATCGGCGCGGCCACCGCCGCCCATCAGGTCGAGGGCAACAATATCCACAGCGATTACTGGCTGCAGGAGCAACTGCCGCACACGAGTTTTGCCGAGCCCAGCGGCGCGGCCTGCGACCACTATAAGCGCTATGAAGAAGACATCAAGCTACTGGCCGGGGCCGGACTGAACGCCTATCGTTTCTCCATCGAGTGGGCGCGCATCGAACCGGAGGAAGGGCAGTTCGACGAGCGCGAGATCGAGCACTATCTCAGCGTCATCCGCTGCTGCAGAGAAAACGGCGTGGAGCCGATCGTGACGCTGATGCACTTTACCTCTCCCGCGTGGCTGATCCGCAAGGGCGGCTGGGAGGCGGAGACCACCATTGCGTATTTCCGCCGCTACGCGGCCAATGTGACCGAAAAGCTCGGCGCGGAGCTAAACTACATCTGCACGATCAACGAGGCCAACATGGGGCTTCAGTTAGCCGCCATTGCCAAACGTTTCCGGCTCATGGCCGAGCAGGCGGCAAAGAACGCGGCCTCCGGCGCGAAGAAGGCCGAAGGCACGGTGCAGGTCGGCATGAACTTCGAGAAGATGATGGAGAACGCGAAGTTCGCCGCCATGGAGAACGCTCAGGCCTTCGGCACGCCCCAGCCGCAGATCTTCGTGAGCTCCCGTACGCCCGAGGGCGACGCTCTGGTTTTCCGTGCGCATCAGGCGGCAAAGTCGGCGATCAAGGCGCTCTATCCCAACATCAAGGTCGGCGTCACGCTCTCCATGCACGATCTGCAGGCTTTGCCCGGCGGCGAAAGCTTTGCCGAGGTGGCCTGGGACGAGGAGTTCCGGCATTACCTGCCGTACATTCAGGACGATGACTTCCTCGGCGTGCAGAACTACACCCGTACGCAGTACGGCCCGCAGGGGCAACTCCCGGCTCCCGAGGGCGCGGAGCTGACACAGATGGACTACGAGTTCTATCCCGAGGCGCTGGAGCATGTGCTCCGCCGCGTACACGAGGATTTCAAGGGCGACCTGATCGTCACAGAGAACGGTGTGGCCGTCTCGGACGATAAGCGCCGCGTCGAATTCATCCGCCGGGCGCTTGCCGGTGTGGAGAACTGCTTGAACGACGGCCTCCCGGTCAGAGGCTACATGTACTGGAGCCTGATGGACAACTTTGAGTGGCAGAAGGGCTTTTCCATGACCTTCGGCCTCATCGCGGTGGACCGCGCGACCCAGACGCGCACGCCCAAGGAGAGCCTCGCATTTCTGGGAAGATATGGGAGATAAGCATTTGCAAGCCGGTTTTGCCCATTCCGATTCTTCTCCGTTTTTACGGTTAAGAGCGAAAACAGGATATGCAAAACGGCCCATCTGATTAAGAAGGCGCAGTCATTTGACTGCGCCTTCTTTCATTGTATTCGTCCGGACCGACCACGTCGTTGATATGCAGCAGCCCGTCGGCGCCCTCTTCCAAACGGCTGAGCCAGAATTTTGCGCAGTCGAAGATCAGCTCATAGCCGTACTTGTCCATGTAATCCTGGTCGCCGGTGCAGACGTAGTACTGCCATACGCCGAAGGCCACGTCGGAGGTGATGTGGATCTCGATAAAGCCGCTCCACACCTTGATGAGCTGCCCCGTCACAACGTCGGTGCCCATGTATTCCGGGGTCACCTCGCCGTCGTCCAGCCAGGCGCTCTCCCAGGGGAACTGCGCGCCCACGCAGCCGTTATGCCTGGCCTTCGCGTGCGCGCCGGGCAGCGAAAGATAGCGGTATTCCTCCAGCGAGCGCGCGACCTCGGGCATGGAAAAAACAAAAGATCGCCCGGGCCGTTTCGGCCGCGGGCGAGGGGATCGGCTCTGGGATGATCATTGCGTCTCCGCGGCAGCAGAGGACAGCCGCTCCTCCAGATAGACGCTGGGCGGGCAGCCGTACTCCTTCAGAAAGGCGCGGTAGAAGCTGGAATAGTTCAGAAAGCCGAACCGGCCGTAGATCTCGTTGATGTGCTGCCCGCTCCCCATGGCCTCCACGCAGGCGGCGAGCCGCTTTTTCGTGACGTACTGGTGCACCGAAAGCCCCGTGTTCTCCTGGAACAGATGGGCGATATAGTACTTGCTCAGATACAGCTCCCGGCTCATTGCGTCAAGACTCAGGTCGCCGTCCAGATTGTCGCGGATATAGTCGGTGACGCGCTGGTAGGCCGAGCGCGTGCCCTTCTTCGACTTTTGGCTCTCCCTCTGCCAGACCGTTCGGTTGAGCAGCAAAAGCAGCTCCCGGACGTGGAGAGCGATCTGCGCGTCCCGGCCGAAGCAGTCGGTGTGCAGCTCCTCCAGCAGCGTGAAGAGCTGGCTGCGCAGGCCGTTGAATTCCAGCGGATCCATCGGAACCACGTAGTCCCTTTTTGCCCGGACGCGGTCGAAGAGATAGAGATAATCCGGCGATTCGGCGCGCAGCGCCTGACAAAAGTCCTCGCTGAGCCAGAAGACAAAGCGGCGATAGGGCTTCCCGTCGTTTCGTACGATCGCCCGATGCTCCGTCCCGGGCGGCAGCACCAGCACGTCGCCGGTCCGCAGCGGATGCCGCTTCCCCGCGATCTCCATGTCCACCTCTCCCTCGCAGAAGAGATAGACCTCCGTGTAAACGTGGCTGTGCCGCCCGACGGAGGAAAAATGCAGATCGCTGTAATAATAGACCTCAAAATCCCTGGAGAGCATATATTGGCGGCTGTTGAACTCGCTGCGCAGCTTTTTCTTCATCGGTACGCACTCCCTTCGTATCAAGGATACCACAAGAAATGCAATCTTTGCAACAACAATCGCAATGGAATCCCCGCGAAGCAAATGCTACAATAGAATCACAAGAAAACAGGAGGAACCGCACATGCCGATGCAAATGGGTTTTCGCTGGTACGGCGAAGGAAACGACAAAATCAAGCTGAGCGATATCCGACAGATCCCCGGCGTCTCCACCATCGTCTGGGCGCTGCACGACAAGATGCCCGGCGAGATCTGGCAGCCGGAGGAGATCAAAGTTGTCATGGACCAGATCAAAGCCGCGGGCTTCAACGGCGACGTGGTCGAAAGCGTGAACGTGCACGACGATATCAAGATCGGTCTGCCCACCCGCGACCAGTACATTGAAAACTATATCCAGACCATCCGCAATCTGGCGCCCTTCGGCGTGAAGGTCATCTGCTACAACTTCATGCCGATCTTCGACTGGACCCGCTCCGACCTCTTCCATCCGGTGGGTGACGGCTCAACCGCCCTTTTCTATCAGAAGGACATGATCCAGGACGACCCGAAAGCCATGGCGGACTACGTCATGGGCTTCACCGAGAAGTACCACATGAGCTTCCCCGGCTGGGAGCCCGAGCGCATGGCGAAGCTGGACGAGCTGTTTGAGAAGTACAAGGACGTGACCAAGGAAAAGCTCTGGGCCAACTTCCAATATTTCCTGGAAAAGCTGATGCCCGTGTGCCATGAGACCGGCATCAAGATGGCCGTGCACATGGACGATCCCCCCTGGGACATTTTCGGCCTGCCCCGCCTGCTGGTGGACGCGGAGAGCATCGACCGCTTCCTCAAGATGGTGGACGACCCCTATAACTGCCTGACGCTCTGCTCCGGCTCCCTCAACGCCAACCCCGCCAACAACGTGGCCGAGATCGTCCGCAAGCACGTGGACCGCATCGCCTTCGCCCACATCCGCAACGTCAAGCACTTCCCCAACGGCGACTTCTCCGAGGCCAGCCACCGGGACTGCGACGGGGAAACCGGGATCCTCGACATTCTCCGCGCCTATCACGACGGCGGTTTTGAAGGCTATATCCGCCCCGACCACGGCCGTCACCTCTGGGACGAGAAGCCTGGCAATGTCCGCCCCGGCTACGGCCTGTACGACCGGGCCCTGGGCATCATGTACATGCTGGGCGCCTGGGATCTGATGGACAAGGAATAATCACTTGCAAACACGTTTGCAAGTGAGATGCTCGCGCTCATCGCCCTCGGCCCGCGCCGGAAGGGCCTCGGTTGGTCGGCGCGAGGGCTCGCCAAGCTCGCCTCAGAGTGTTTTTGCCGTGGCAAAGCTACGGCAAAAACGATTGGAATTGAAATGATCTGACGGAGGATAGATGAAATGGTGCTGAACAACGAGACGCTGAAAAACCGGGCCGAGTGGGAGGCCAAGGGCTACAAGCTGCCCGAATACGATCGCACGGCCATGATCGAAAAGACCAAGGCCGATCCGACCTGGCTGCACTTCGGCGCGGGCAACATCTTCAAGGCCCTGCACGGCATGGCCGCCGAGCGGCTGCTGAACGAGGGCGTGCTGGACAAGGGCATCATCGCCGTGGAGCGCATGGACCGCGGCGGTGAAAAGTTCGACGACCTGGCGGTGGTCGTAACGCTGAAAGCCAACGGCAGCGTGGAGAAGAACATCCTCGGCGCGATGGCCGAAACCTGCTACCTCTACGGCGGCGAGGAGCGGCTGAAAGAGATCTTCCGCAATCCCTCCCTGCAGCTGGCTACCTTCACCATCACCGAGAAAGGCTACAGCCTGGCCGGCGACGACGTGAAGGCCGACCTGCTGGTCTCTCCCGAAGAGGCCAAGAGCTACATGGGCAAGGTCGCGGCGCTCCTGCTGGAGCGCTTCAAGGCCGGCGCGTATCCGATCGCCATGGTCAGCACCGACAACTGCTCCCACAACGGCGACAAGCTCAAGGCCGCCATGACCGCCTTTGCCGAAGCCTGGGGCGACGAGGGCTTCAGGGCCTATATCGAAAACGGCGAGAAGGTCAGCTTCCCCTGGACGATGATCGACAAGATCACCCCCAGCCCCGACCTCACGGTGGGCGCCATGCTGGAAGCCGACGGTCTCGAGGGCTTCGCCCCGGTGCGCAACGCCCGCGGCACGGTCAAGGCCCCCTATGTCAACGCCGAGGAGAGCGAGTATCTGGTGCTGGAGGACGACTTCCCCAACGGCCGCCCGCCGCTGGAGAAGGCCGGCTTCTTCTTCACCGCGCGGGAGACCGTGGACAAGGTCGAGCGCATGAAGGTCTGCACCTGCCTCAACCCCCTGCACACGGCGCTGGCCGTGTACGGCTGCCTGCTGGGCTTCAAAAAGATCTCCGACGAGATGAAGGACGAGGACCTGCTGAAACTGGTGAAGACCATCGGCTACAAGGAGGGTCTGCCCGTCGTGACCGATCCCGGCATCATCAAGCCGCAGGACTTTATCGACACCGTGGTGAACGTCCGCATCCCCAACCCCTTCATGCCGGATACCCCCCAGCGCATCGCCACCGACACCTCCCAGAAGCTGCCCATCCGCTTCGGCGAGACGATCAAGGCTTACCTCGCTTCGGATACGCTGAACGTGCAGGATCTGAAGCTGATCCCGCTGGTACACGCGGGCTGGCTGCGCTATCTGATGGCGGTGGACGACAACGGAAACGCCTTTGAGCCCTCTCCCGACCCACTGCTGGGCATGGCGCAGGAATACGTCAAGGACTTCAAGCTGGGCGAAAAGCCCGACTGCGCCAAGCTCGAGGGTCTGCTGCGCAGCAAGACCATCTTCGGCGTCGACCTCATTGAGGCGGGGCTTGCGGACAAGGTCTGCGCGTACTTTACCGAGCTGACCGCGGGCGTCGGCGCCGTGCGCGCGACGCTGCACAAAACTGTGACGGAGGAATAAAACCATGAATGCTCTCAACGAGAAGATCTCCAGGATCGGCGTGGTGCCGGTCATCAAGCTCAACCACCCGGAGCGCGACGCGGCTGGGCTGGCGAAGGCTCTGTGCGCGGGCGGCGTGCCCGTGGCGGAGGTCACCTTCCGCGCGGAGGGCGCGGACAAGGCGATCAAGATCATGAAGGAGACCTGCCCGGAGATGCTCGCGGGCGCAGGCACCGTCACTACCACCGAGCAGATCGACAAGGTGATCGCCGTCGGCGGCGACTTCGTCGTCAGCCCCGGCTTTGATCCCGAGCTGGTCGAATACGCGCAGAAGAAGGGCATCCCCGTATACCCCGGCTGCACCACCGCCAGCGAGTATCATCAGGCCCTCAAGTTTGGCCTGGAGCTCATCAAGTTCTTCCCTGCCGAGCAGTCCGGCGGCCTCGCCAAGATCAAGGCCCTTGCCGCTCCCTTTTCGATGTTCAAGGTCATGCCCACCGGCGGCATCAGCCTCAAGAACCTGAAGGAGTATATCTCCTGCCCGGTCATCGCGGCCTGCGGCGGCAGCTACATGGTCACCGCCGACCTGATCGACAACAACAAGTGGGACGAGATCACGGAGCTGTGCAAAAAGTCCCGTGAGATCGTGGAGGAAGCAAGACGGTAAAAAACG
>JAILNC010000051.1 GCA_024691985.1 Oscillospiraceae bacterium
GGAATTTGAGAGCCATGTAACTCATCATTACGAATGGAATGGTGACAAGTTAATCATTGGAAAGTTCTGTCAGATTGCGGCTGGCGTTGAATTTGTGATGAACGGGGCAAATCACCAGATGAACGCTGTTTCTACCTTCCCTTTCTATACTCTGGAAGGCTGGGAGATGGAGCCTCCCGCAGCCTCCGATATGCCGCTCAAAGGTAATACGATCATCGGGAACGATGTGTGGATTGGACAAAACGCCGTCATTCTGCCCGGTGTTCATATCGGCGACGGCGCAATCATCGGCGCGAATAGTGTTGTTGGGAGCGATATTCCCCCTTATGCGGTTGCAGTCGGAAATCCCGCACGGGAAATCCGCAAGCGTTTTGACGATGAGTTGATTCAACTCTTGCAGGAATACAAGTGGTGGGATAAGAGCATTGAGGAAATCAATCATCTGATCCCGCTCCTGACTTCCAGTGATCTGGAAAGAGTGAAAACTGAGATTTCGGCAAGACTGAATAATAGTTCGACTTAAGCCCCGATAGTCCCACCAACAGCAAAAGGTCCGCCCTGTTCGGGCGGACCTTTTGCTTATGCTCACTATCGATTCATTTCTGATCCCTGGCGCTGCTTTTCGCCTGCTCGAAGCGCCGCTCCTGCTCGCTGATCTCCTTCGCGCGCTGAAGGATCTTCTCCGCCCAGTCGTCGTCCTGTGCGTTGAGCTGATAGGCGTGGAAGCCGTTCTGTCTGGCCGATGTGCAGATGACCTCCTCGTCGTCCACATGCAGGGAGATCCGGTAGTGGTTCGGCAGCTTCTGCGGCAGCACGGTTTTGCGGTCACGCTGCACCTCCCGGAGATGCCGCTGCGCGTTGACGATCCCGTCGAAGCGGACGCCGTACAGCCGAAACAGACGCCGGATATAGTTCTCCGAACGGTAAGAGGAGGTATAGACCCACACCTCATACCCGAGTGCCTGCAGCTCGTTGATCAGTCTCGGCGTGCCGAGGCGCAGCCGCTCGCGAAACAGGAGATTGAGCGGGAAGACGGGCGGCGGCTCGGTCTTATGGGTTTCGGGAGAGACGAACAGCACCTCGTCCAGATCAAACGAAACTCTCATACCTGCGGACCCGTCCCTCCGATTCCCCGTCAAGCTTTTCCAGCACCTCGATGATCTCCTGCGACCAGGTCTCCGGCGCGCCGCTCAGCGGAAACTCCCGCGGCTCCTTCATGCCGCTGCTGATCTGCAGGACCATGTCGTTGTCGATGTGGAGCGTGCTGCGGTACCTGCCCTGCATCAGCTTCTCAAGATCGGCTCCGCCCGCCGCCGCTTTCCTCTTGCCGAGCGCCGCGATCACGCCGCTGACATTCACATGATACAGGCGAAAATACTCCTGCACGTCGTCCGCGGAGGGGTAGTTTGCGGAATACAGCCAGATATCGTACCCGCTCTTTTCCAGCTCATGAAACAGCGCCGGAACGCCGAGACGGATGCGGACTTTATACGTCTTGTCCCACGGGGCGGGGAGCGGCTTTTCCAGATACGGGTCGTCCCCGCTCCGCACCAGCACCTCGTCCAGATCGAAGGTCGCGCGCTTTTCGTGCTTCGTGTTCCGCAGGATCTCCCGGATGTCCGCCTCATGCATCAGATTCACGACATGGACCGGGATCTCGGGCTGCCCGATCTTCACCGCGGCCGCCCATCTGTGATGGCCGTTGATGATCATATACCCGTCCGGATGGAGCTGTTCGATGATGATCGGCTCGTTGTCATGGAAGTAATACAGGCCGTCTCTGATGTTCGCCAGAAACTGCTGCTCGTAGGAGGAGATGATGCCGTCGTTCGGGCCGATGTCCGGCCTGCAGAATTCGTCCTCCGGATTGGGATACAGGTCTCTGCACGCGGCCTTCTTGGTGAGCAGGCGGGCGACCATGCCCGTTTTCACCGGGAAATAGACGCCTTTGATCTTCTGTACGGCCTGCTGCACGTCCGCTTCAAACTGTGTTGATCCTCCGGCCATGATATCTCTCCTTTCGCCGAGCTTGATTTTCCGTTTTCAGTATAGCAAAGAGAAGGAGCGTCTGCAACTGCTTTCCATGCCGCGCCGCCTGTGCGTTGTTCTCTTTTCCCCCGCAATGTTCTGACCGCTCCCCTTTCGGAGAGCGGTCAGCCTGCAGATAAAAATCCGACAAACCGAAAGCTTCTGTCATCCCGAGCGCAGCCGAGGGATCTTACAGATCGGAAATCCAGGCTTTTCAGATCTTTCGACTCCGGCTTCGCCTCCGCTCAAGATGACACCTTTCGGGGTTTGTTTGCACAATGACCGCTCCCCTTTCGGAGAGCGGTCAGCCTGCAGATAAAACCTGACAAACCGAAAGCCTCTGTCATCCCGAGCGCAGCCGAGGGATCTTACAGATCGGAAATCCAGGCTCTTCAGATCTTTCGACTCCGGCTTCGCCTCCGCTCAAGATGACACCTTTCGGGGTTTGTCTGCACAATGACCGCTCCCCTTTCGGAGAGCGGTCATTGTCTGTTCTTTTACGGATGCTCGTAATAGGTGTCGAGCGCGTAGTTGCCGTTCGAGAGCTTGCCGTTGACGATGGTGTCCTCCACCACGTTGTTGTCCGGGTCGATCACCAGCCGGTGCGTCAGGCAGCGGTAGCCGGAGGAGAATTCGTCCTCGAAGCCGCCCATGAACTCGGTCTGGAGCTTGACGGTGTAGCCGGTGCGGTCGGGATAGGCGGGCGCGATCAGGCGGTCGTAGTCAAAGGTCCAGGAGTAGGTGTTGTCGAACTCCACGGGCATATAGTCCTCTTCCTCGAGCGTGCCCCAGATCTCGATGGTGATGGTGCTCGCCTCGTTGTCGAAGAAGGTCTTGATCATGATCGGGTAGTTTTTGTTGTTGCGGAACTTGAAGTCGATGGACTTGCCCTCCGCCGGGATGGTGACGGTGGCGTCCGTGCCCGGCTGCATGTAGTTGACCGGGAAGACATGGCAGGTGCGGTCCACGGTCTCCAGGAAGGCGAAGAGCGTGGAGGCGTAGAGCGTGCTGGAGATCTGGCAGGCGCCGCCGCCGATCTCGTCCTTGACGTCGCCGTTGACATAGGCCGGTGCCGGCAGAAAGCCCGCCTCCTCGGTGCGCTGCCCGACGGTCTCGTTATAGGAGAAGACGTCGCCCGGATAGAGCACGTGTTCGTTGATCTTTGAGGCGCAGAGGTTGAGATTGCTGCGCCGGTTCTCGCCGGAGTTGGGGAACTTCGTCATGCACGCGCCCAGCAGATCGTGGTAGAGCCGGCTGCGGAGCTGCTCGCCCGTGACGGCGGGCCAGGTGATGTCCAGCGGGACCAGCACGTCGTCGCCGGGCTCGGCCGCGTTCCAGAGGGACAGCGCCTGGGCGGTGTCGAACTTGCAGCCGACGATCTCGTCGGTCACTGTAAATTTCCCGTCGTCGGAGTAGTAGGCGTCGGCGGGCTCGCGCTCGAGCTCTTTGTGGATGGCCTCGAAGTCGGGCGCGCTCGGCTGGCCCGTGATCGCGGTATAGCTCAGCTCGGACCTGCCCTCCTCGGCGGCGGCGATGATCGCATCGCGCAGGCCCTCGCGGTCGAGCTGCAGCTGATCCCGGCCCTTGACGATACGCAGCTGCGCGGTCTGGGTGTCGACGGTGTACTCGCCCTCCCCCAGCGTACTGTCGATCTGCGTCTGGCAGGCGTCGATGAGCGCGTCGAGGTAATCGAGATCGGGTCCGGCGCCGTCCCCGACGTTTACCGGATGCACAAAGGCCTTCGCCGCGGTGATGAGGTTCGTGATCATGTCCCGGTCGTGTCCGACCGCGTAGGCGCTCCGCACCGCGCTGTCGGTCATGGTGACGATGCCGGCGCGGACGGGATCGACCTCAAAGGACACGCCGCGCAGGGTCGTGACCGTCAGGGGCTTCTCCTCCCGGTCCTTCCAGCCGCGCTCAATCAGCAGCTGCTCGGTCTCCTCCCGCGTCAGTCCGCTGACGTTGATATCGCCCACGTAGACATAGCGGATATTGGTTTTTCCCTCAGTGATCGCATGGCCCGCGAAGACGGCCAGCCCGCAGAGCATGACCGCCAGCACGATGAGCGCGAGCAATACGGTTAAGACTTTTTTCATATCCCGCCTCCTGGAATGTTCGCATCTATTATAGAGGAAGCGCGTCGGAAAAACAAGCTCTTTGTCATTACTCGAACAGCGGCTTCCAGTCCGCCGCCTCCGCCGCGTCGAAGCACATCAGAACCTGGTCGGCGCTGCACCTCTCCACGGCCATCGGCGGCAGCTCGTCCCGCGCGAAGTAGGCGCAGGCGAGCGTCTCGCTGTTCTCTGTGAAGGCGCCGCCCAGCAGCTGGCACATATAGAATATTTTCACGATGTGGAAGGGATACGGCGGGCTGTTGTGCCTGTCCCTGTCCTGCACCGCGATCAGGCTTTTGACGGCGACCTCGACCCCGGCCTCTTCGCGCGCCTCCTTGACGGCGTTCTCCGCGGGCGAGAGATTGAACTCGCACCAGCCGCCCGGCAGGGACCAGCGTCCGTTTTTCTCCTGCACCAGCAGGATCTTCCCTTCCTGAAAGATCGCCGCGCGGGTGTCGACCTTCGGCGTCTGATACCCGAAATCGGCGCAGAACAGCTCTGCGACTTTTTTGAGCGGCAGCCCGGTCCCGGCGGCCATCATCTCCGCCGCGATCTCCCGGATGCGCTGAAAGCGCTCCCGGTCAAACACGTCCCGCGTATAGTACAGCCCGGCCTGCGCCAGACTCTGCAGCTCGGCCGCCCATTCTGCGATCCTGTCCATCCCGCGCGCCCCTCCCCTTCTCTGTGAGGTCTTTTTCGTATTATAGCCGATCTGCAGGCAAAAATCCAGTGCGCAAAGTGTCTGGCATTTTGCCGTCCGCTGTGATATAGTGATTGTACTATCAACAAACACGGAGGTACGCTCATGGACATTCTCGAACGCGCGCAGGCGCTCAGGGACGAGATCATCGAAAACCGCCGCTGGCTGCACGCCCATCCCGAGCTCGGATTCGCGCTCGACAACACGGTGGGCTTTGTCAAGGAGAAGCTGCGCTCCTACGGCTATACGCCCGTCGATTGCGGCGACCACGGCGTGGTCGCGACCGTCGGCGGCAGGCACGGCGGCAAATGCATCCTGATCCGCGGCGACATGGACGCGCTGCCCATGAAGGAGGAGAGCGGTCTCCCCTTCGCCGCCGCCTGCGACAACGCCGCGCACACTTGCGGGCACGACACGCACACGGCCATGCTGCTGGGCGCGGCGAAGCTGCTCAAGGAGATGGAGGACGAGCTGCCGGGCACGGTGAAGCTCATGTTCCAGCCCGCGGAGGAACTCATCGCCGGGGCGAAGAACATGGTCGACTCCGGCGTGCTCGAAAACCCGCACGTCGACGCCGCCTTCGGCATCCATACCATGGCGATGCTCCCCTGCGGCCAGCTCCATTATTCCCGCGGCCCGATGTTCGCCTCCTGCGATCTGTTCACGATCACGGTCAAGGGCCACGGCGGCCACGGCTCGCAGCCGCAGAACTCCATCGACCCCATTGTCGTGGGCTCGCATCTGGTGACGGCCCTGCAGACGATCAACGCGCGGGAGATTTCTCCCAAAGACGTTGCCGTGCTGACCATCGGCTCCTTCCAGTCCGGCTCTGCGTGCAACGTCATCCCGGAGAGCGCGAAGCTCATGGGCTCCATCCGCACCTTCGATCCCGAGGTGCGCGCGCTGGTGCGCCGCCGCCTGTGCGAGATCACGGCGGGCACCGCCTCGACCTTCCGCGCCGAGGCCGCGGTGGACTTTCTCAGCGAGACCGCTCCCCTCGTAACGGATCTGCCGACCATGGACCTGCTGGGCGTCTCGCTGCGCGCGCTCTTCGGCGCGAACACGGTCTTTGACGATCTGCCGCCCTTCTCCGGCTCCGAGGATTTCGCCTATGTCACCAGTGCGGTCCCCTCCGGTTTCTTTGTGCTCGGCGGCGCGCCCGAGGACTATCCCGCCCTGCCGCAGCACAATCCGCGCATCCGCTTCAACGAGGATGCGCTCGTCAACGGCACGGCCGCCTATGTCGGCGGCGCCCTCGCCTGGCTCAAGGCGAATCCGTAAATACGCCCGACAGCGTGACGGCAGCCCCGAAGATCCGGGGCTGCCGTGTTTATACCGTTTTGTTCATTCCGCCGGCGCGACGCTTTCCCATCCGCCGAGCTCGCGCTGGCCGCTCAGCATCAGTCCCGCGGAGTAGAGCGAGCCGTCCTTTCTCTGGGCGATCGTGTGGTAATCTCCCGGCGAGACGCAGGCGACATTCGACCAGTATTTGACGTCCAGCTGCTCCTGCTCGTTGTAGCCCACGGCCACGACCGTTCCGTTTGCTTTTATGCCGACGGTGTTTTTCCCTCCGGCCGCGACGGCGACGATATCCGTCCAGTCATAGACCTCGCACTGTCCTTCCTCGTTCATGCCTGCGGCCACGACGGTCCCGTCCGCTTTCAGACCGACCGTGTGTTCTCTTCCGCCGGACACGGCGACGATGTCCGTCCAGTCGTCGAGCTCCGCCATCTCTTCGGCGTACTTGCCCGTATGTACGACCGTTCCGTCCTCCTTCAGTCCGACCGTGTGGTTCCGTCCGGCCGAGATCGACACGATATCCGTCCACCCGTCGACCTCGCACTGTCCGTAATCATTGCTGCCTGCCGCGACGACTGTCCCGTCCGCTTTCAGTCCCACCGTGTGGAATTCACCGGCGCTGATCGCGACGATCTCCGACCAGTCGGACACGTCGCACGGACCGTCCGAGTTGTAGCCCGCCGCCACGACCTTTCCGTCCGCCTGCAGGCCCACGGTGTGCCAGCCTCCCGCTGCGACGGAGACGATGTCCTTCCAGTCCGAGACCTTGCACTGATCGAAAAAGTTCTGTCCCACGGCCCGCGCCGTGCCGTCCTTGTTCCGGCCCGCCGAATGCAGCAGCCCCGCGCTGAGATACACGCTGTTTTTTACCATCAGCTCGTGTGCGATGCTCTTGCAGCGGGCGGGTGCGTCCCGGTAATCTCCGAGCTCGCGGAAGACGGCGTAAGCCCGTGTGCGCTTTCCCTCCCGCAGGAGCGCCTCGGCCTCGGCGTACATGCTCTCCGGCCCATGCGAAGTCTCTGCCGCGGACGCCTCCGCCGGCGCGGGTTCCGACGCGGGAGCCGCCGTCGGCGCCTCCTGCTGCGCCTCAACGCTTTCTGACGCGGCGGCCTGCTCCGCCGGAGCCTCTTGCGCAGTCTGCTTTGTCTGGAGCCGGTCGGAGAGGAAGATGAAGATCCCCGCCGCCGCCACGAGCAGAACAAGGATCAGGAGCAGCACGAGCAGGATCGTCCTCCGCTTTTTCGCGGCGGCCTTTTTCTTCATCTGACGGAATTCCCGTCTCCAGTCCTCTTCCGTGTAGGCCTCCTGCGGCAAGCCGTCCATATTCACATTGTTTTCGCGGTCCCGGCTCTGCACGCTGTACCCGCTCCTTTCGTTTGCCTGTCTGCTATAGTATATCGGACAGCCCTGCCAAATTCAAGCATAATCGACGCCCGCGCGGAAAAACGTGTGGTCCCCGGTTTTTCCCTCGATGGTAGAGAAGCGGCGCCGCGGGAGTGAATGACATGCCGGGGACATGTCAGAGCCGCAGCGAGACAGGTGCCCCGAAGGGGCAGATGAGGTGTCATCCGCGGTCGATTCGTTAATCGACCCTACGACCTTGTAACAGCTAATACTTGTCATTCTGAGCGAGCGGAGCGAGTCGAAGAATCTGATTGCTAAGGAAAAGATCTTTCGACTCCGCTTCGCTCCGCTCAAGATGACACAAAATCTTTAACTGTAACAGCGCAAGGGGAGGCGCCCTCGACGCCCCGCGCGGCATGATCGCAAAACAACATGAAATGTACGGCAAATTCGCAGAATTTGCAAATTCGCCGCATATTTATTAATAATTATACCGTATTGTGCCGGGCCGCCGGGGCGGAGAGCCTGCCGCTGCCTATGGCAGAAGACGGCAGGCTCTTCGCTCCGCAGCCGCGCCTTTGGCGGGCCGTCTTGTAGCAGGCCAGCCAAAGGCAAATACGGCAAGGTGGAACGTCGGCCCCTACACCGCATTTCCTTCATTACACGCTACCGGCCTCGAAGCACCGGGCCCGGTAGTGTATTAAGAGATGATGCATCCACGCAATACACAGATTACTACTGGTACAGCAAATCGATGTAGTCTTCCATGGAAATCAGCTCGACCTCAAGGAGCTTTGCCCCTTCCGCCGCAAAGTATATATCATAGCCTTCGGCGATCTCGATACGCATCAGGCCGTCCTTGATCGATCCCACCACGTCGGACACGCCAGCCTTGAACGCAAGTGTCTCGACGTTGAGCTCCCACTCATCAATCTTGCCCTGGTTGTTTTCGCCCCAATAGAGATAGCCTGTGCCGTCGTCTTTGAGCTCGACATACCAGCCCTCCATATCCTCCGGCGTCAGCTTGCGGCTCTCAACACCCTCCTTTACCGTGATGCCATATTCCTCATACATCGCTTCCATGTAGGCCGGGGTGAGCTCGAGATACTGAATGATGTACTTCCCGACTCCCGGTTTCTCCGCAACAGGGGCGGCGTTCATCGCGGGCAATAACCCATCTGAACCTTCAGCTTGTTTCGCGGTCGCGACCGCGGGGTCCTCCGTCTCGACGGGCACGGGTGTCGCCTTGACCGCCGCGCTGTCGCCGCCGGTGAGCCGCGTCACGCTGAAGATGACCGCCGCCAGCACCGCCACAGCGCCCAAAATCAGCGGAAGCTTCGATTTCTTTTTCGCTGTCGCAGCGGGCGCAGGCGCTGCCGGGGCCTCGGGCACGAAGGTCGTTTTCCCCACGGGTGCCGCCGCTGTGCTCTCTGCGCCCGTTGTCCCCAGCAACGCCCGACGGAAATCGCCCATGCTCTGGAAACGTTTCGGTGCGGTGACCGCCAGCGCTTTCAGCAGCGCCTGCTCAGACGCGGCGTCGATCTCAACGCCCAGCGCGCTCGGCGGCACGAGCTCGTCCTCTTCGACGCGATCAACGGAATCTGGCGGCACCCTGCCGGTGACGGCATAGTACCACGTCGCTCCGAGCGCGTACACGTCCGTCCACGGCCCCTGACGCTCTCGCCGCGAATACTGTTCAAACGGAGCGAAGCCATGCTTTAGGATGACGTCAAGGCTCTTGCTCTTTTCCCCAGTACTGTACCGCGCCGCGCCGAAGTCGATGAGCTTGGTCGTCCCGTCCCCGGTGACGAGGATATTATCCGGCGCAATGTCCCGGTGTACGATCCCCTTGGCGTGTACTCTCTCCAGCGACTCCATCAGCGGCAGCAGCAGACGGTTCGTCTCGGCAGGCGTCAGCCGTCCGCCGCGCGTTGCCATGTACTTGTCGAGCGGCAGGCCGTCCACATACTCCATGCAATAGTAGGCCGTGCCGTTTTCTTCGAAATAACTGTAGATGCGCACGATGTGGCTGTCCCCGATAAAGGCGGCAAGGGTCTTCGCCTCTTCGAGAAACTGCGCCTTGCCGTAGGCGAAGTTCTCCGTCTGGTTTGCGGAGTGCACCTGCACGGACGGGCTGCCAGGATAGCGAACCGCGAACTCTGACGGCAGATATTCCTTGATCGCCACGCGCTCCTTCATGTTGTCGTCCCAGGCGAGGTAGGTGATGCCGAAGCCGCCCTGCCCGAGCACATGGCCGAGGATATAGCGCCCGTTGAGGATGGAGCTGGGCTTGAGGGCCAGCGGGTATTTCCCGGCTGCTGACGCGCCGTCATAGCCGCAGTACGGGCACGCGCCAGACGTATTCACTTCGCGGAAGCAATGCGGACACTGCATGCGGCACGCCCTCCTTCGTTTGATTATTGAGCTATAGCATATTGGACATCCTTGCCAAATTTAAACATAATCGACTCTCACAACATTGATCAGAGTCTCTATTAGGATGATATTGCAGGTAATCACGGGTCCGGGATCCAGACGTCCAGCGGGTCGCCGTTTTTTGCGCGGGAGATCAGGATGCCGCAGTTGTCGATATAGTCGGCAAAGCCGCCCGTCCAGTCGTTTGCACGGAAGTTGTCGAGGAAGGTGTCGGCGAGCTGGCCCTTGCCGTAGTCGGTGAAGGCGTAGTTGCCGAAGTCCCCGTGGGCGCAGATATCGTAATCGCGCTCGGCCATGCTCATGGCGAGCAGCACGCCGTCGCCGCTTTCGCCCGCGCCGAGCTCATACGTGCGGAAGATTTCCTCCGCAAAATACTCGATGTTGCCGTTGACGTAGTTTTTCATATCGTCCACGACGACGACATAGACGGGGAAGCCGTACTGCTGGGAGACCTGCGCAGCGCGCTGGTTGAGCACGTCGCGCGTCTCGGCGGAGAGGATGCCCGCAAAGTCGTTGACATAGTCGAGCTTCGCCTCAATCTCGGTGACCTCTGGCTCACTCGTAGCCACGACCATGGGAGCCTCTGTCCCGACCGATGCTGGCGTAGACGTCTCCCTGACCGCCACGTCCTCATTGTCCCAGTGCCTCGTCACAGTAAAAATCATCGTCGCCAGCACGGCAACAGTGCCCACAATTACTAGCAGTTTGGATTTCTTTTTCGCGGGTTCCGACTTCGCCACGGATGCCAACGCAGACTCCGAAGCAAAAACCGTATCCGCAACAGGCGGCACTCGTATCTCTCTCACAGACTGACTGCTCGATGCCTTCAGCATCGCCCGGCGGAATTCGTCCATGTTCTGCCAGCGCTCGTTGGAAAATACCTCCAAGCCGTGCAGCAGCACCGCCTCCGTCTCGCGGCTGAGCTTTATCCCCAGCGCGCTCGGCGGAGCAAGGGTATCCTCTTCCCGGCGCTCGATGGCCTCGGGCGGGACCCTGCCGGTGACGGCGTAGTACCAGGTCGCCGCCATGGCATAGACGTCCGTCCACGGTCCCTGGCGCCCGCGGCGCATGTACTGTTCATAGGGCGCGAAGCCGTGCTTGAGGATGACGTCGAGGCTTTTGCTCTTCTCCCCCGTCGAGTACCGCGCCGCGCCGAAGTCGATGAGCTTGGCCCTGCCGTCCGCCGTCACAAGAATGTTGTCGGGGGCGATGTCCCGGTGCACGATGCCTCTGGCGTGCACGACGCTCAGCGAGCCCATCAGCGGCAGCAGCAGACTGTTTGTCTCCTCGGGCGTCAGCCGCCCGCCTTTCGCCGCCATATACTTGTTCAGCGGCGGGCCGTCGACATATTCCATGCAGAAGTAGGCCGTGCCGTTTTCCTCGAAATAGTTGTAGATACGTACGATCCCCGCGTTCCCGATGAAGGAGGCCAGGGTCTTCGCCTCTTCGAGGAACTGCGCCTTGCCGTAGGCGAAGTTCTCCTCCCTCTCTCCGGAATAGACCAGCACCGAGGGGCTGCCTGCGCTCCTGCCCGCGAAGTCCGTGGGCAGGTATTCCTTGATCGCCACGCGCTCCTTCATGTTGTCGTCCCAGGCGAGGTAGGTGATGCCGAAGCCGCCCTGGCCGAGCACATGGCCGAGGATGTAGCGCCCGTTGAGGATGGACCCGGGGCGCAGGGCAAGCGGATACTTCCCCGCCGTCGCCGCCGGGTCATAGCCGCAGTACGGGCACGTGCCGGACGTATTCACTTCGCGGAAGCAATGCGGACACTGCACGCAGCGCGCCCCCTCTCTATTTTTTTCTAAATCTCGGACAGCTCCTGCTCAGCCGGTTTTACCCGGCTTCCCTAGCCTTGGCGTACCAGGCCTCGGCCTTGGCCTAGTCCTTTGTGACACCTTCACTGCTTTCATACATCTGACCGAGGCTGTCCATGGCGTCCTTATATTCAGCGTCCGCCGCCTGCAGATAGCATTCCATTGCCTCGGCCTTGTCTCCTCGTCACGCCATTGCCGTAATAGTAGTCCTCGCTCTTCTGATACAAGGACGCCGCGCTCTCCGTTTTCGGTTTCAGGGACTAGGCGACCGGAGTCGGTGTTAGGGGTTCGGCGGTCGGAGTCGGTGAAGATATTTCCGTCGGGGCTGCCGGAGAGCAGGTCACACCGAGGATCAATGGCGGCTTCGACTTTCTCGGTTTTTGCGGAACAGTGGAAAGTCCCACTTCGGATCGGCCTGAGTTTCCCGCACAGCGACCAGCTCCTCCCGTGCGGTGTTCGTTTCCTCCGGAGGCAGACCAGGCATCTGCCTTCCCGCCTCGCCGGAAGCCGCCAGCATGGCCGCATGGAAATCGCCCATGCTCTGGAAACGCTCCGACTCGTTGACCGCCAGTGCTTTCAACAACGCCGTCTGAGAGGCTGCATCGATTTTTACGCCCAGCATCTCCGGCGGATACAGTGTAAACTCCTCTAATCGGCGCGACGTCGCATCGGGCGGGACTTTGCCGGTGATAGCGTAGTAATACGTCGCCCCCAGCGCGTAGACGTCCGTCCACGGTCCCTGCCGCCCGCGCCGTGAATACTGCTCCAACGGTACAAAGCCGTAATTGATCGTGTTGTCGACGAGCACGGTCTTCTCTCCGGTACTGTACCGCCCTACACCTAAGTTGATGAGCTTGGCTGTCCCCTGCGGGGTAACGAGGATGCTGTCCGGGGCGATGTTCCGGTGGACGATGCCCTTCGCATGCGCCGCTTCCAGCGACTCCATCAGCGGCAGCAGCAGGCGGTTCGCCTCTTTGGGGCTCAGCCGTCCGCCGCGCGTCTCCATGTACTTGTCCAGCGGAAGCCCGTCCACATACTCCATGCAGAGATAGGCCGTGCCGTTTTCTTCAAAATAACTGTAAATGCGGACGATGTCGGGGCTGCCGATAAAAGCTGCAAGTGTCTTTGCCTCTTCCGTAAACTGCGCCTTGCCGTAGGCGAAATCCTCCGTCTGTTCCCCGGAATGGACCAGCACCGAAGGGCTGCCCGTGCTCCGCCCGACAAACTCCGTGGGCAGATACTCCTTGATGGCCACCAGCGTTTCCTCCCAGTCGTCCCAGGCGAAATAGGTGATACCAAAGTGGCTCTGCCCCAGCACATGGCCGAGGATGTAGCGCCCGTTCAGGATGGAACCGGGCTTCAAAGCCATCGGGTATTCCGCCGCCGTCGAGGCCGGGTCAACGCCGCAGTACGGGCACGCGCCGGACGTATTCACTTCGCGGAGGCAATGCGGACACTGCACGCAGCGATACCCTCCTCTCGTCATATTCTTTCTTCAATTATACGGAATCCCTCCGCAGGATGCAAGCACGGGCGACAAAAAATCTCTGCCCCTCACGGAGCAGAGATTTTTTGTCGTAATGTGTAATTACTCGTTGATGCCGATGACGACACCGGAGCCGACGGTACGGCCGCCCTCGCGGATGGCGAAGCGGAGGCCGTTCTCGATGGCGATCGGGGTGATCAGCTCGACGTCCATGTCGACGTTGTCGCCGGGCATGCACATCTCAACGCCCTCGGGCAGGGTGATGACGCCGGTCACGTCGGTGGTGCGGAAGTAGAACTGCGGACGGTAGTTGTTGAAGAACGGGGTGTGACGGCCGCCCTCTTCCTTGGACAGGACGTAGACCTGGCCCTTGAACTTGGTGTGGGGGTGGATGCTCTTGGGAGCCGCGAGGACCTGGCCGCGCTCAACGGACTTCTTGTCGATGCCGCGGAGCAGGCAGCCCACGTTGTCGCCGGCCTCGGCGTACTCGAGGGTCTTGTGGAACATCTCGGTGCCGGTGACGGTGGTCTCGGTGGACTCGTCCTTCAGG